>JAGREQ010000433.1 GCA_020446465.1 Novosphingobium sp.
CGTAGCGCCAACTCGCGTCCAACCCCCGTGATTCTGGAACCTGTCGTATTCGAGGCTGAGCGCACACGCATCGAGGCCGTCGGCACGGCGCGCGCGATCCGGTCGGTGACCTTGCATGCAGCGGTCGCCGGCGAAGTAACAGCCGTCCACTTCAAAGCCAATCAAGCGGTTTCCCCAGGCAAGGTTCTGGTCGAATTGGATCGACGGGACGCCGAACTGGCTCGGGCGCTCGCTAAGGTTCAGGTCGAGGATGCCAAACGCCTCCTGAACCGTTATGAACGGACCGCAGGTCATGGCGCCTTCACCCTCAACACCATCGACAGCGCCCGAACCACGCTCGAAGCCGCGCGCATCGAAGAACAACGAGCCGTGGTCGCTCTGGAGGATCGTTCCATCAAAGCCCCTTTTGCTGGGTTCGTCGGCATCACCGAAATCGAGCCGGGCAACCGGATCGAGCCTGATACCGCCATTACCACCCTCGATGACCGTAGCAAGCTGCTGGTGAGTTTTGAAATTCCTGAACTGTTTTTTGAACAATTAACGGTCGGCGACCCGGTGTCGATCGCGAGCTGGACAACGCGCGATATGCCGATCGAGGGCCGCATTGTTGATATCGGCGCTCGTATCGATCCAGTCAGCCGGACTTTCCTGGCGCGCGCCCAGATTCCCAACCCGAATGATCGGCTACGCCCCGGCATGAGCTTCCGGGTCAGCTTAGTATTGGCTGGCCCTGTTTATCCCGTCGTGCCGGAAGTTGCCGTGCAATGGGGAGGCGACGGAGCCTATATCTGGGCGGTGCATGACGCCAAAGCCCGTCGGGTCGGCGTGGCGATCGTACAGCGCCGTGCGGGACGCGTGTTGGTCGATGCCAAACTGGAAGACGGGATATCCATCGTCGTGGAAGGCGTGCAGCGGATGCGGGAGGGGCAACTTGTGACGCCGCTCGATCCACAAGCCGAGGATGATGCATTCCTGGCCCGGCGTAGAACCCCCTGATGGATGACACTCGCCTGGACTTGCCCGCGCTTGGCGTGCGCCGCCCCCTGTTGGCGCTGGTGCTGAATTTACTGATTGCCATCGCTGGGATCAGCACAATCTTTGCCATCGAAGTCCGGGAACTGCCGGATGTCGACCAACCCATCGTGATGGTGCGAGCGAATTATCCCGGCGCATCGCCCGAAACGGTGGATGCCGAAGCCACCAGCCTGGTCGAGGGTGCGGTCGCTCGGGTTTCGGGGGTTAAGGCCATCAGTTCCTCCAGCGAGGAGGACAACTTCCGAATCCGGATCGAGTTTGCGCCGGACGTCAAGCTGGATGACGCCGCCTCGGACGTGCGCGAGGCAGTGAGCCGTGTGCAGCGCGAATTGCCCGATGCGGTTGAGCAACTCACCGTCATCAAAGCGGATCAGGATGCCAGTCCCGTCGTGCGCATCGCCGCCGTCAGCGACCGCCTCAACGCAGAAGCGCTGACCCGACGGATTGAAAAAGACATCGTGCCGGAACTGATCTCGATTGCGGGCGTTGCCGATGTCACGTTATTCGGCGACCGGCAGCGCCTCTTGCGCGTTGTCGTCGATCCGCTCAAGCTGACCCGTTATGGTCTGTCCGTTACCGACGTAGCAGCAGTCCTGCGCAACGCGCCTTTTGACGTACCCGCCGGCAGTTTCCGCTCGGACGATCAGGAATTAATTGTCCGCGCCGATGCCTCCGCGAGCACCCCCGAACAGATCGAGAACATCATCATTCGTGGCGTCACCCGGATCGGCGACATCGCTCAGGTGTTTTTTGGACCGGAAGACGCCACGTCCTACGTGCGTCTCGATGGGCAACCGGTGATCGGCCTCGGCGTGATCCGCCAAGCGCATTCCAATACCATCGAAATTTCCAATGCCGTGACTCGTGCGCTGGAGCGTCTGAATCGACGCTTTGATGATCTGCGCCTCGTGAAGATCGCCGATGACGCCACCTT
>JAGREQ010000434.1 GCA_020446465.1 Novosphingobium sp.
CTGAGTGCAAGTTCGCTCATCTCGATACCGATATTCATATATGCAGGGTGCAATTCATCAATGATACGCCGCACGTAGCTGACATAGGCGGCCCTGACTTCCGGGCTGTCGAGGGCCTTGCCGCGAAGCGAACGGGGAAGTTTGCGAACGCTGTCGTCGGTGCTGCCGCAGGCTTCGGCCAGGCTGCGCCGATCGTTCTGGGTCGGTGTAACCGCGACGTACATGACCTGCGATGGTGATCTTAATGCTCGAATTTCAGCCAGGTCGGATTTCAGCCAGCCTGGAAATTCAGAACCTGAAATCACTTCGTACCAAGGCAGGCACTGGTCCATGTGCTGCGCATAAAGTGTCGATTGAGGAAGGGTAAGTGCATTTACCTGGTCCACGGCATTTATGGTCAGGTCGTATGGAAAATTGGTAAACCCGTAAGCCACCTCTGCGCTGACCTGGCGTACAGATGACAACAGGGCAAGCAGCAACACGACAGAACGCAAAATCATCTTCAATTCAGTTCGACCCTCGCACACCGGAGTATTGACCAGACCGGCCAACCACGTAGGATAAACCTATAGCAGATATTTGGTTTATCAACAAAAGATGAGAAAGATATGGCACGCATTCTAGTAACGGGTTGCGCGGGTATGATTGGTTCCTCTCTCGTGCGCCGCCTTGTCCAGAACGGTCACGAGGTCAAGGGGGTCGATAATTTATGGCGCGGAAAACTGGAGAACTTGCGCGATAACGACCGATGGATCATTGATATGGATCGGGATTTTCATAATCGCGATCTTTCTGTTCCAAACCAGTTGGACGACCTCCTGGACGGAATAGACTATGTTTATCATCTTGCCGATGTCGTTGCCGGAATCGGATATGTATTCGCAAATCAGCTGGGTATATTCAGGCAAAATCTGCTCATCAACACCCATGTCGTTGAAAGCATCTGCAAGGCTCGTTCCCTCAAAGGGTACATATATGTCGGAACGGCGTGTTCCTTTCCGCAAGAACTTCAAACCGGACCGGATGCACCGCCGCTAAAGGAAGATGATCTTTATCCGGCTTCGCCAGAAAGCGCCTATGGCTGGTCGAAACTGATGGGGCAATATGAAGCGCAACTGATGGAACAGGATTTCGCCATTCCGGTTTGCTTGCCGGTATTGCACAACGTCTATGGTTCGCCTTGCGATTTCAGCCCCGAACGCAGCCAGGTAATTCCATCATTGATCCGCCGCGCAATTGAATATCCGAAGGCCGGGCCGTTCGTGGTTTGGGGAACGGGCGAACAGGGCAGAGCGTTCGTTCACGTCAGTGATGTTGTGGATGGCTTGATACTGGCGATGGAGCGCGGATTGGGTCAGGGAGTGATCCAGATCGGACCCGATCAATGCACGACCATTCGACATGCCGCAGAAACCATCGTGAATATTTCCCAAAAGAACATCGAAATCCATTTCGATGAAACCAAGCCCATGGGTGACCTTGGCAGGTGCGCCGATTATGGAAAGGCACGCGAAGTGCTCGGGTGGGAGCCTAAAATATCATTCGCTGACGGGATGACCTGGCTCTATGATTGGATAGAGCACCAGATGACACAAGGGACCAACTGAAAAACCAGGTCGCCATCTGAAACGACCCCCAGTTTTCGCGCGTGCCTTGCCGCGGCAACCTCTGTCCTGAGTTACCCTGCTATGAACGATGACGAAAAACAGCGCGTTGTTCTTGATGCAGGCCGGGTCGTTGAAAGGAGACGCGGGGCGTTCGGAGACCACTTTTGGGCCAACGGCCAGTCTCCGAAAGTCGGATGGCATCGTTAAACCCCTTTGAACCAAAAAGAAAAAAGGCCCGCACTAGGGCCTGGTCTTGGGTTCGCGAATGGTTTGTGGCGGAGGGAACGCGACCCCCGTCGAACCTTCTCCATCCTCCCGAGGCTTGAATACGGTAGGAAACAAATAGCGATTAACTCTTTT
>JAGREQ010000435.1 GCA_020446465.1 Novosphingobium sp.
CCTGATCGCGCTGTGACACGTCGCAAATCACGGACACAAACCGGCGCCCCGTGGCCTCGATCGCGGCGCGAGTTTCGGCCATGAAATCGTCATCGGCGATATCGGCGACGCAGATATCGGCGCCGCATTCCGCCAGCCGAATAGCCTGAGCGGCGCCCAGCTGCCGCCGGCCGCCGGTGACGATCGCCACCTTGCCGGAAAGAGAAATTTCAATGCTCATGGCGGGGGCCTTTCATTGGAAAACTGGTGCAAACCGAACGTGCCGGGTAAAACTGAAATTACATGTTGCTACATGTAAGTCAAGTCATCTACAGTGAACGAAACCGTGATCGCAACTTCAATTCGGGAAGATCAAGGCATGAACGATACCTCCGGTGACACGATCTGCATGCAACTGGCGGCATTGACGTCGGCCATTGCATCCACCCCGCTTGCCAGCGAGATCATCGAAGAAACCCGCCTGTGTTTTCTGGATTTTATCGCCAGCACACTGGCCGCACCGATGACACCAGCGGTGACGGAAATGACGAAGCTGTTTGGCTCCGGCCAGGCAAAGATGCTGCACAATTCGGCACCCGCAAGTGTCGCGGGGGCGGCTTTTGTCCATGGATATCTGTCCACTGTCGAGGATATCGACGACGCTCACGCACTGGCCTCGGGCATGCATCTGTCGGCGACGGTCTTCCCGGCGGCGCTGGCTATCACCCAATCCAAAGGCACGATGCAGCGCGATTTCATGCGAGCCGCCGTTGCCGGGTACGAGGTTGCAGGACGTCTGGCGCGTAGCATGGACCAGGGGCTGCGGACCCGTGGCTTTCACGCCTCTGGCGCGATCGGTCCTTTTGCGACTTGCGCGGCTGCCTGCATCCTGCTGGATCTCGACCAGCAACAGATGGCGCATGCCTTCGGGATGGCGGCCTCTGGCGCGGGCGGACTTTTCGCCTTTCTGTCGACCGGCGCCGATTCCCGTCACCTTCATGCCGCCAATGCCAGCGTCGCCGGTCTGGTCGCCGCTACGGCTGCAAAGAACGGCAACACCGGGCCATTGACAGCGTTCGAGGGGCCAGACGGTTTTATCGGCCCGTATTCAGAAACCTGCGATATGGCATTCATCTCGACGCCGCCGCCGGGCGACGATGACTATGAGATGCTGAACGCCTATCACAAACGCTTCACGGCCTGCGGCCACGCCATACCTGCTATCACGCTCGCCCTTGAACTTCGTCATCGGGACCGCGTACCGACCGACCAGATCAAATCTGTCGAGCTGTTTGGCTATCCCGCCAGCGCAAAGTTGACCAACTTTCCAGCAGCTACGGTCAGCGAAGCCAAGTTTTCGCTGCCGATCGTATTCGCGCTCGCCTATCTCTACGGAGACGTTTCGCCTGCCGAGATGAACATGTCGGTGATCAACCGGCCCGAGGTGCAGTCGTTGGCGCAGAAAGTGCAGGTGAAGGAAAAGCCTGAGCACAGAGCGGCCTTCCCCGATGTTAGAAGCGGCAGTGTCCGGATCAGGCTGACCAAGGGACAGACCCTGACGCTCGGCACAACGACGCCGATCGGAATGCAGGGCAATCGGCTGAGCTTTTCGGATATCGCGAATAAAATTCTCGTTCTTGCGCACCCGGTCCTTGGGGATGAGCGCTGCACGCGGGCGATCGAAGCGGTGTCGGCGTTAACAGACTCGGGCGAAGAATTCACGCTGTTCTGAAGAAAGGCTGCGCTTTCGTCTTATTGTCTACAATCGTATTGCTATTTTTCGTATTGTAGGTTAGATATCTCCGCCGTATTCAGGAAATCCACCCTTGTCGCAAAGCCCGTCATCCACCCAAACCGCCGTCCTGGACAGATTTTCCAGATTCCGAACCCTCGTTCCGGGATGCATCGCGGCTTTGTTGGTCGCCGCGGCAGCGCAGTTCGTAGCGGACAACTACCAGGCGCCGACGATGCTCATGGCA
>JAGREQ010000436.1 GCA_020446465.1 Novosphingobium sp.
ATTCTGGCACGCATAATTTTCCTACATGAACCAATTTGGTTACTCAGGGCGCGAATCGCACTCTGGAGCTACCGTTCATGGCCATTCTCGAAGCACTTATCGCCCCGATTGCCTCCATCATCGACAAGGTCATTCCAGACAAGGCGGCCCGCGATCAGGCAAAACTGGAACTGCTGAAGCTGCAAGGTTCGCAGGAGATGGAATCGATTCAGGCCCGGCTGTCCGCCATTGTCGCCGAAGCCAACTCGCAAGACCCGTGGACCAGCCGCGCACGACCCAGTTTCCTTTATGTCATGTATGCCATGATACTCTGGGCTATTCCCATGGGACTGCTCGCTGCATGGGAACCGCGCGCCGCGCGCGATATTGCCGCCGGCATGAACGCATACCTCAACGGATTGCCGGAACCGCTCTACGCGCTGTTTGGCACCGGATACCTTGGCTACACAGTCGCGCGGCAATGGGGCAAAGCCAAAGGCATAGACAAGTAATCAGCGAGCCGCACCGTCGACAACCGGGCGGCATCCCCCTATGGCCCCATGCGTCGTCACAACCGTTTCTGCATGGGGCAATCATGGCCAAGCCTGTCGTCTATGTTCTTAATGGACCCAATCTCAACCTGCTCGGTTTGCGGGAGCCGGAAATCTACGGGTCCGACACGCTGGACGATATTGCAGGAATGCTGGAAGACCGGGCGCGGGAACTGGGGCTCGACATAGAAATGCGCCAGTCCAACCATGAAGGACACCTGGTTGACTGGCTGCATGAAGCCCAGGCTGAAGAGGCAAAAGCGGTTCTGCTGAACGCTGCTGCCTATACCCATACGTCCATCGCCATCCTTGATGCGATAAAGGCGATCCGAACGCCGGTGATCGAGGTGCATCTGTCCGACCCCATGACACGCGAGTCATTCCGCCATGTCAGCTATGTCGGCATGGGCGCAGTTGCCGAAGTCAAGGGTCTGGGCGCGCGCAGTTACCTCGTGGCGCTGGAAAAAGCGGCGGAACTTTAACCTCCCGGACGGAAAAATCGCGCCAGTATAGTGGATTTGACGCCTCTGCCCCCTTGCCAGCATCCGCGCAGGTCAGCATAGCGGATGCCAATCCAATAGTGATCCCATGAGGAACAGATGGCCGAAAACAAGGGCGCAGCCGCTTCTGGCGGAATGAATATCGACAGGAAGCTGGTCCGCGAACTGGCGGAAATGCTCGGCGAAACGGGCCTGAGTGAAATCGAGGTCGAGGACGGCGATCGCAAGATCCGCGTCTCGCGCGCGGCAACCGCTGCCGTGGTTGCCCCTGCCCCGCTGCCAGTGGCACACGCGCCGGCCGCTTCCGCTGCACCAGCACCCGATGCAAGTGCCGCACCTGCCGCAGTTGATGGCAATGCCGTCAAATCGCCCATGGTTGGAACGGCTTATCTGTCCTCTGAACCGGGTGCGCCCCCGTTCGTGACTGTCGGCAAGCAAGTCAGCGCAGGCGAAACATTGCTGATTGTGGAAGCCATGAAAGTGATGAACCCGATCACCGCGCCATCAGGCGGCACGGTAAAGGCGATCCTGGTCGATAACGCACAGCCGGTCGAGTTTGACCAGCCGCTCGTGGTTATTGGCTAAGGCCGCGCGTCGCTTATGCCGATTACCCGCCTGCTCATTGCCAATCGCGGCGAAATTGCGCTGCGAATCCACCGTGCGGCTCACGAAATGGGCATCGAGACGGTTGCCGTTCATTCGACAGCCGATGCCGATGCAATGCACGTTCGTCTGGCGGACCACGCCATCTGCATCGGTCCACCCGCAGCGAGTGAAAGCTACCTCAACATCGCGGCGATCATTTCAGCGGCGGAAATTTCAGGCGCAGACGCGATCCACCCCGGCTATGGCTTCCTGTCAGAAAATGCCAAGTTCGCTGACATCGTGGAAGCGCACGACATCGCATGGATCGGCCC
>JAGREQ010000437.1 GCA_020446465.1 Novosphingobium sp.
TCTATTGATCACGGGGTATTGGGGTGCTGGTAGCCGTGAAACCACACCATAAGCCAATTCAGTGAATGGAGTTCAACTACCCATCTGATACTGGGGCTCACATGAGGCGAGCCCATTTTTCACCCCAAAGCCCCTTCTCAAAGGACCTAATGGTCAAAGCCCGCTATTTGCCGCGCACTGCACGCACGTCAGGCTCACCATGAAGATAATTGTAAGATGGGCTTTCAAGAAATCTGGCCACGCGCGGCAGCCGGTCAGTCGGGCAATAGTACCATTCTTCCTGACGGGCAAAACGAGAGAACGAAGAATCAGAAGTTACCCTGAAATCGGTCGTTTGTCTGTTCACACCCCGGCCATCTTCGCGAGGATAGGATCGGACCTCTTGAAAGGTATCTTTGCCAACTTGGCGGAAGCTCACTAGGGTGCCGCTACCGTTCGCATCCACAAAACGGTCATTGCCTAGATAGCCGAGATAGAACGCGGAATCCTTTCCGGCACTCTCACACATAATCGAATGGACATAGTAACCTACAGGCAAGGGCATGACTTTCGAAAGCTGTCGAACTTCGCAAATCTTGCCGCCTATCGACGAACCTCCCGTTATATATTTCGTGCCGTTCCAGCGCAGGAATCGGAAGCAGCTTGAACCTGGTCCACCGATTTCAATGTCGGGCCAGGTGATGCCGGGACGTGAATAAAACGAAGCGATGCCAACTTCTTCCATCAGCAATCGCCAGCCGGAGGCATCGCGGGTTACAAGTTGAAAACCCTGACCGGTATTCCCGTAACATGCTGATCCGCCCGACACTACCAGCGCCTCGGGTTGACCGTCTCCATTGAGATCGCGGATTTCTTCGACTTCCCCACCTGCCATTCCCTCGCAGGTCAGCCATTGCTTACCGCGCAACACATACCCTGCCGCTCGCATGATTGCAGTACGATCTGTCGGCGTCAGCTTCTTCAGATCGGCTGAAACAACGTTCTTTACGCTTGCGGCTGCCGGTTGGGACTGCGGCAATGGTTTCGCAGCCAAGGTACCGGACGAACCACGATAGCATTTTGCCAAAGCCTCTCGCAGCACCTCTCCAGCCCCGGTTAATGGCGGTGAAAGCTGCTGCGAGCCGACAGAGATGCGCAATGTGTTCCATTCATCGCTTATAGAGTCCAGCAAACGAGGGTCGGTGACATAGACAACGAAGTTCGAGCCAGTGCCGAGGCGCGTGGTCATCAACGATACTGGCCGACCCGCTCCTCCACTAAATTGCACCGGCACTGTCCGCACCGACGCGGCGGCGGCAATCTTGATGCCCAGCAATGGCCTGTTGCCGTCACAGCCGATTTCGATCGACGGAACTGACCGGTTGCCGGTTCCAAGATGGGCGACGGGGGCGCCTGTTCGGGATTTGAGGACTGACCAGCCGACTGACTGTGCCTGTGCGCTAGATGAGATAGTGCCAAGCACAGCGGCAGCCAATCCCAGAAATCCAAATATGCGCATGATCGGTGACCATCTACTTCAATGTCGTGGTGGTTAGCTGATTCCCGTTATGCCGCCAAGCTGAAGTTCAGTTGCCGGTGTCACACGAGTGCATGCCTCTGCATCTGGCGATTTTCTGTTGACGGCACCATCGGCTCCATACGGCAGATTTTGGAACACCGCAGTGACGCTTAATCAGGAAAACGCTGATCAACCTCGCGGCAGAGATCGCGTCAGGCCAGGTGAGCAATAACATGACCCCCGGTAGACAATCTGGTTTCAATGATCGAAAGCGTCTTCAACATTTTGCAGGAGTTTGGTGCAACGGTCGCCATCACAGATTATGAAGGAAGTGACCGTTTCGTGGAGTTCATGCGGGTCAATCAAAAGTCCCGTTTTGATGGGCGGATCCGATTGTTGATTGGGACCAGGAGTAATCGAATTTAATTAATG
>JAGREQ010000438.1 GCA_020446465.1 Novosphingobium sp.
CATTTCCATGAAACGATGAAAGGATCCAGGCGATGACAAAAACGCCCAAGGAAAAAAACGCCCAAGCGCTCCAGTAAAGAAGCATGCTTGGGCGTTCCCCAGACATGAGGGAGTTGGGTGCATGATATCCGCATCCACGATTCTGCCAGTGGATCGCCATGGGGTTCAAACGTCCCGCCAACAATCCCGTGCGATCGACGCGTCAATCCGCACCTGTTCTTTAATGTGCAAAAGCCCGCCGGGTTCCAGTATGGCTGAATTTCGCTTGAAATAGCGTGCGTAAATGCAGCGCGTTTGCAACCGATAGCGTATCAGCAGCCCAGACGCGCTTCCCAGCTCTTGATGATTTCCACCTGTTCCTTGGCGTAGCCGCTCAATTGGCCGTATGGCGGGAAGCAGCCTGCTCCAAAAGTGCGACGCGCCCTTGCTGTTTTGAAGCAATAGCCGGCATCGGCGTAATATCGATTGCGGGCATACCAAAGCTGGCCGCAGGACATGTTGGAATATCCCTGGGCGGATGCCGTTGTTGCGACCGGTGCGGGTAACTGTATCATCGATAGAAATACTGCTGCAGCGAAAAGCCTGGCTCTTGAGCGCATGTACCTTCTCCGTTTTCGGTTCAAAGCCGCTGCCGTACTGTAGCGACGTTCGAAATATTGTCTATTTCTATACGCTGCCGCTTTCGCCGCATTGCGAAAAATCAAGAAGGTCCGACAATCGGGCAAGCTGGCCTGCCATTCCGGAATGATACGGCTCAATTCTCGCGCGATGCTCAAGTCATTAAGTGTTCAAGATATGCAATGCTCAAGACATGCGATGCGCGAGCATTGCTCCGGACATTTGGATCGATGCCTCCTGCGCTTCCAATCCCTCCCGGGAGTGTTACACTGACCCCGCCTACATTGGCGTCCAACTGAAGGAGGATGACTGCAATCATGGCGTTGTTGGAAACTGGCAGCCGGGCTCCGGCGTTTTCGCTTCCCAATCAGGACGGGAAGACGGTTTCGCTGGCGGACTTCTCCGGCAAATATGTACTGCTCTGGTGGTATCTGAAAGCCGATACCCGCGGCTGAACCATCGAGGGCAATGGATTCCGTGATCGAATCCAAGATTTCACTGCAAAAAATACAGTCGTCATCGGCGTCAGCTGTGACCCCGGCGCTGACAATAAGGCGTTCCAGCAGAAGTTCGGCTTTCCCTACGATCTGCTGAGCGATGCGGACAAGTCGATGTCCGTGTCCTATGGCGTGGACATCACCGATTCAGGCCGTACCAGCCGCAAGTCCGTGCTGATCGGACCGGACGGGATGATCGTGAAGACCTACGCTACAGTGAAGCCGGCCGAACATCCGGACGAGGTGCTGAACGATCTCGCTGCGCTGGATTGATCCGGCCGCCGCACGCAAAGGAAAACGGCCGCTGCACATGAGGCAGCGGCCGTTTCGTTTGAAAACGCTTTATAAGCCTACAGGCTGGCGACGTTGCGGCTGCCGTGGCGGACGATCACCTTGGTTCCAACCTTTGTGCGCCGGAACAGGTCGATGACATCGTGGTTGAGCATGCGGATGCAGCCGCTGGAGACTGCGGTGCCGATCGAGAAGGGCTCGTTGGTGCCGTGGATGCGATAATTTGTATCGCGACCTCCGCGGTAGAGATAATGGGCGCGGGCGCCGAGCGGGTTGCCAAGGCCGGGCTTGAAGCCGCCGAGATATTTCCTCAGCTTGGGGTCGCGGCGGACCATGTTCGAGGTCGGGGTCCAGGTCGGCCATTTCCTCTTCATGCCGATGTAGGCGCGTCCGCCCCAGGCCATGCCGGCCTTGCCAACACCAATGCCGTAACGCACGGCCTTGCGGTTTGGCAGGATGAAATACAGGAAGCGGTTGTCTGTATCGACGATGACCGTACCCGGCTTTTCGCGCCC
>JAGREQ010000042.1 GCA_020446465.1 Novosphingobium sp.
TGTTTCGCGCACCGACATGATGTCATCGACCATCACGCGCTCGGTGGCGCCGATGAGGTCGGGCGCCTTCAGCGCTGCCCAGGTCTCTGCCCTCATCTTCTCGGCGTTACCGATCACGCGTGTCACTTCGGGCATAGCGGCGAATGTCCCGGGCTCCACCTGCGCGGCGCAGCCGGTGACGATCAGCTTCGCGCCCGGGTTCTCGCGCCGGAGGCGGCGGATTTCCTTGCGGGCCTTGGCGACGGCTTCGGAGGTCACCGCGCAGGTGTTGACGATGACGGCATCGCCGAGGCCGGCCTGCGCGGCAAGGTCCTTCATCGCCTCGGTCTCGTAGGCGTTGAGCCGGCAGCCGAGGGTGGTGAATTTGGGCGGATTGGCCATTTCAGCCCCTCCAGACCCCGTCGAAGACATGGGCGGTGGGGCCGGTCATCCAGATGCCGTCCTCGGCGAGGCGGATGTGGATGGTGCCGCCGTCGAGATGGATGGTGACGTCCGTTCCCACCAGCCCGCGCCGGTGCGCCGCATGGGCCGTGGCGCAGGAGGACGATCCCGAGGCAAGGGTGATGCCGGCGCCGCGCTCCCACACCCGCATGCGCAGGGTGTTTTCGCCGGTCACTTGGGCGAACTGCACGTTGGTGCGTTCGGGGAAGAGCGGGTGATGCTCGATCTCGGCGCCTTTCGAGGCAAGATCGACGGTCGAGACATCGTCGACGAAGAAGGTGCAATGCGGGTTGCCCATCGAGGTGGCGGTCGGGGCGCCGTCGATAGGAAGGTGCAGCGTATCCGTCGCCCGCGCCAGCGGGATTTGCTGCCAGTCGGTGCGGGCATGGCCCATGTTGACCGAGGTGAGGCCTTCGCCGGCATCGCGCGCGCGCAGCAGACCGTGATCGGTGGCGATGGTGACATCGGCCTTGCCGGTCTCCGTCATCAGGTGGCGGGCGATGCAGCGTGTGGCATTACCGCAGGCCGCCGAGAGCGAGCCGTCGGCATTGAAGAAGGTCAGGTGCAGGTCGGCCGCATCGCTGTCGCGCATCACGGCGAGCTGGTCGAAGCCGATACCGCGATGGCGATCCGCCATGCAGAGGGCGGTTTCGCTGTCGACCATCGGCGCGCGCCCACGCTCGTCGACAACAACGAAATCGTTGCCGAGGCCATGCATCTTGACGAATGGAACGCGCATGAGCGCGCGTCTAGGGCTTGTGGCGTGGCCAGTCCAGTGGTTCCCGATTTATTGAAAAGCGCACCCGGCCAGTCACTCCTTTACATGAGGCCAATTTCACGAAGACGCTGTGTGAGCATCTGATCGGCCGTCATCACATCCGGGTAGCGGTCAGGGTTGTCCGGGCTGATGCAGCATGGCAGCGTTTCCATGCGATAATCGCTGCGCAGATGGAGGAAAAACGGCATCGAATACCGGCTATAACGCGCCCGTGTGCCATCGGGGTTGCGAACGCGGTGCGTGGTTGATGGCAGGACGTTGTTCGTCAGCCGTTCCAGCATGTCCCCGATATTGATGACAAGCGCGCCTGGCGGCGGATTGATGTCCAGCCAGGTGCCGTCCCTGACAAGGATTTGCAGGCCAGCTTCCTCGGCGCCAAGCAGTAGGGTAATGAGGTTGATGTCGCCATGGGCCTGTGCCCGCAGCGCGCCCTTTGTCTCGGAAGGCAGGGGAGGATAATGCAGGAAACGCAGGACTGAATTGCCGCCCTTTATCGCATCATCAAACAGGGTATCGTCTGCACCAAGGTAAAGCCCGATGCGTGAGAGGATTGTCGCCCCGGCACTATCCATCGCATCATAAAGGTCGAGCGCCGCCTGCCTGAACCCTTCGGGGCGGTCCGGCCAGATGTTGTCAGGCATCGTTGCTTTGCGTGGATCGCCGTCCGGCAATTCCCGCCCGATATGCCAGAACTCCTTCAGGTCGTGGATGGCGGCGTCTTTGGCAACTTCTGTCCCGAACGGCGTATAGCCGCGTGCGCCGCCCCCGCCGGGTATGTGATACTGGCGCTTTTCCGTTTCGGGCAGGGCAAAGAATGCTTTGGTGATCGCCCAGCCTTTTTCTATCGCCGCAGGCTCAATCCCGTGATCGGTAACAAGGGCAAAGCCATATTCGCGAAAACATTCGCCCAGCGCAGTGGCAAACCGGCACGAGTCATCGTCAAGTGACAGAACGGGAAGGGCGGTGTGGGACATTTCGCTCATCGGGTTGTCTTGGTGTGGATACCCCCTCTATCGTTCTGCCACGCTCCAGAGAAGGACAGATACATGGCGAAGAAGTACTGGTTGATGAAATCCGAACCCGATGCCTACAGTTGGGACGATCTTGTCTCCGAAGGCGAAGGCACGTGGGACGGGGTCAGAAACCACCGGGCGGCCAACAATCTTCGAACCATGAAAAAGGGGGAAGAGGCATACTTCTACCATTCCAATATCGGCCTTGAGATTGTCGGCATTGTGGAAATCAGCGTGGAAGGGATCACCGACCCGACAGACCCCGAAGGCAAGTGGGCGGCGGTGAAGGTAAAGCCCGTTCGCAAGCTCGACCATCCAGTCACTCTCAAACAGATCAAGGCGAACCCCAAACTTGCAGAATGCGAACTGGTGCGCCTCTCTCGCCTTTCTGTTGCTGAATTGACGGCGGCAGAGTGGAAGGAAATCAAGCGTATGTCGAAAGGGTAAGCTCAAGCTCTGCGCAAACAGAAAGCGCTGACATTCCGACTCGCTAAAAGCAGCCGACTTTCGACCGGCCGGTCAGTCCGGCTATGCCTCCGAATCCGATCGGGCCACAATTCCCTGTGTTTCAAGATCTTGGACACGAGTTGCGTCGATGCCCCATGATATCAGTGCATCATGTGTATCTGCAACTGGGTCCACAGTTGCGCCAGGCCGTGCAGTAGCTGTGCGACTGAAGCGAGGCGCGACAGAAGGTGTCATTATGCCCTCGACCCGATCGAAAAGATTGCGCTCTTGCGCGAGGACCGAATCTGGCGCTTCATCAAGGTCATAGACTGGCGTAACGCATGCGTCTGTTCCTGCGAAAACCTGTGTCCATTCGCTGCGTGTTTTCGTGGTAAAAGTGCTCTGCAAAATCGACTTAAGCGCATCCCACTGTGACGGATCATCGCGATCGGGTAACTCTGAAAGATCGAGGCCGAGGCCGCCAATCATAAGTTTGTAAAATCGTTGTTCCACCGGCCCGACAGCCATGTATTTACCGTCAAGTGTTTCGTAACACGTATAATATGGCGCGCCGCCGTCGACAGAATTGGTCCCCCGTTCCAGGCTCCAGATTCCTGCCTGGCGAAAGCCCGTATGCATGGCCATAAGGCTTGCGACACCATCGACCATGGCAGCGTCTATGACTTGTCCTTTTCCGCTCTGGCCTGCTTCGATATATGCGGCAAGCAAACCCATGACGAGGTAGAGTGAGCCGCCCGCGAAATCGCCCACGAGGTTGAGTGGCGGGATCGGGGCAGCGTCTTTCGGGCCGATGCTGGCCAGTGCCCCGGACATACCCAGATAGTTGATGTCGTGCCCTGCCATGGCGGCGAAACTGCCTTCCTGCCCCCAGCCGGTCATCCGGCCATAAACCAGTCTCGGGTTGGCGGTCAGCAGCACATCCGGACCGAGGCCAAGTTTTTCCATCACGCCGGGGCGAAAGCCTTCGACCAAAATGTCGGCCTTTGATGCGAGTTCCTTGACTGTGGCTAGACCTTCGTCGGATTTAAGGTCAATCGCAATCGCGCGTTTGCCCCGGTTAAGAGTGTCGAAGCGCGGATCAAATGAAAATCCGAGATCGCTGCGAGATAGCCTGTCCACCCGCAAAACCTCTGCACCAAGGTCGGCGAGCAGCATTCCGCAAAATGGGGCTGGGCCAATGTTGGACATTTCGATCACGCGGACACCTGAGAGTGGTCCCATAGGATGGCTTCTCCTCTTATTGAGTGAAATTCACATTTCTCCGTTAATTCGCAATTCTCTTGATGTCCATCACGATGATCGTTCTGGCTGACTGATTTTAAGTAAATTCATATAATACAGATATATAGTATTTTTGGCCTGGATTTTTTTTGAAAATTTTCCAGTCTCCCCTTGACCTGATGTGCTAATGAGGAATACTCAACGATGTGAGGCGCGGTCGTGTTGCTGGAGAGTCGTGTGAAAGAACAGGGTAGTATTCTTGCGCGTTTGGGTGAGGTCTGTACCGATCCTCTCGGCTATGCGCGTGAATGGAAAGCGCGGACTGGCGGGCTGGTTGTCGGCTCGTTCCCGATGAACTTTCCGTCAGAGATGGCGCATGCTGCGGGTGCGCTTCCGCTTATCATTCAAGAGGCGGAAGACCCCATCACGGCTGGTCATGGCCTCTTGTTCCCATTCTATTGCGGATACACGCGCAGCACAGTGGATCAGGCTGCGAATGGCGAGTTGGATGTTCTGGACGCCATCATGTTTGGCGATCACTGTGTGCAGTTGCTCGGCGCTGCTGATGCGGTTCGCATGTCGTTGAAAAACACGCGTGTCATATTTTTCCAGCTGATTTCGTCCATGTGTGATCCGTGGACTTTGGGGCGCGCGAAAGAGAGTTTTGAAAAGCTGCGTGAAGAGCTTGAAGACTTTCTGGGCCGAAAAGTTGAGGACGATGCGCTGCGGGAGAGTATTCGCCTGTTCAATCGTGATCGGCAGGCGATGCGCAAGCTCTATGAAATGCGGGTTGCAGGCCAGATTTCCCTGACAGCCACTGAAATGCAATATGTGGTGAAGTCTGCCATGGTGATGGACAGGCGGGAACATCTCGAACTGGTTGAGGCGCTGGTTGCTGGCGCAACCGAAAATTCTCCTGCACCTGAAAAGCGAGCCATTCGCCTCCACCTGTCAGGCCATTTCTGCCAGGCGCCAAAGCCCGAATTGCTCGACATGATCGAGGGTTGCGGCGCTGTGGTTGTAGGGGACGACCTTTACCATGGCTTCCGGTATATTTCGACGGACGTGGGCGAAAATGGCGATCCGATGGAGGCTCTGGCTCACTGGTACCTTGATCGCAATACCGGCGTGCCATGCCCGACCCGCGTGCAGAACGATGTCGATTGGGATGCATTCCTGCTTGATGCGATGCGCAAGGAAAATGCCGAAGGCATGATCGTGCTGATGGCCAAGTTCTGTGAGCCGCACATGTATTATTATCCGGAAGTGAAAGAGGCATTCGAGAAAGCTGGAATGCCGCACTTGCTGATCGAAACGGAGCACGAATCCATGGCTCTTGAACACATTCGTACCCGTGTTGAAAGTTTTCTCGAACTGGTGAAGCGGCGGCGCGGAGCAGCCCCGGTTGTCACGTCTGCAGCGCAAGGAGAAGTCGCATGAACGCACCCATTCAGGCACCAACGCCGCCCAGTGCCGCAAACAAACTCAAATCTACCCGCATGGCGGGCAAGCTGGTGAATGACTATTGGGAAATGGTCTGGCGTGCCAAGGAAGAAGGCAAACTTGTCTGCTGGTACGAAGGCTCATCCATCAACCCGTTTCTGGAAGCGGCCGATATCGTGTGGGTTCATGGCGAGGCATACTCGGCCATGCTGGCTGCACGCCACCAGGAAGGCCCCGCACAGGCCGCAGCGGAAGAACGCGGATATCTGCGCGAACTGTGCTCATACGCGCGGACCCATCTGGGCTGTGCGGTGAACAATCAGCGCCATCGCAATGGCTCAGACAGTGCATTTGCAGATGTGCCGGCTGATGAGGATATTTCCGCAAAGCTCCCTCCGCCTGACATGATTATCAGTGCTTATGCTTATTGCAGCACCGGGCAGCAGTGGGACGAAATGACGTCTCGCATGTTTGGCAAGAAGGTGCCGATCTTCAATGTTTCGATCCCCTGGATCTGGGCTTCGGGCAAGGATGCTGGCTATTTGCGCGGGCAAGAGTGGGAAGAAACGTCAAAGTACGTTGCCAAACAGCTCGAGGAAATGGTCAAGTTCATCGAGGAGCAGACCGGCAAGCCCTATCCCTGGGATCGGCTGCGCGAACTGATGCGCAATGTTAAGCGCGCATCTGAATTGCGGCTTGAGGCAATGGACATGTGCACGGCAAAGCCGGCGCCTGCCACTCTTTTTGACTGGTCAGTCAGCATTGCGCCGATCAACCAGTTGCCTTGCACGACCGATATCGTCGATTACTTCACGAATGTGCGTGACGAGGTTGCGGAGCGTGTCCGCACTGGCGAAGCAGCCGTGCCGAAAGAAAAATACCGGCTGTTCTTCGACGGGATCATGAACTGGAACAAGCTGGGCTGGCTGGCCGAAAAGTTCGCCCGTTACGATGCCGCTGTTGTCGCCGGGCGCTACACGCATATGGCATTCTGGCAGGAACCTGGTCTCATCAACCCGGAGGATCCGGTTATGGGTATGGGGCAGAATTACCTTATCTGCCCGAACAACCACAGTTCGCCGATCCTGATAGACCTGATCATGGGGCTGTGTGAAAAATACGAGGTGGACGGGATCGTGTTCCACGCTACCCGCACATGCCGGGCATTCACGAACCCCATGTTCATGATTGCGGAGGAGGCAACGTCGAGGCTCGGCATCCAGACGACGATGTTTGAAGGCGATGTTGCGGATGAATCCTTCTATAAGGATGAACTGCTGAATACGCGTGTCGAGGCGATGCTTGAAGCCATCGACCAGAAGAGAATGGCTGTGGTTTGAAGCCCGGCGAGGAGATTGCACAATGAAAAAGCATGTCATGGGAATCGACTTCGGTTCGACTACGGCAAAGGCCGTGGTCCTCGATATGCAGGGCAATATCGTGGCATGGTCGGTCGCGCACATGGGCGCCGTGAGCGATGCTGCTGTGCATCAGGCCGTGGATGACGTGCTGGCGCAGGCTGGGCTTGAACAGAAAGATATCGGGCGCTGCGTAAGCACTGGCTATGGCCGCCGAATGCTTGATATTGCGGATAAAAATTTCACGGAAATTACTTGTCACGCGCGCGGTGCGGTCGCGATGGTGCCCGAAGCTCGTCTGGTGATCGATATTGGCGGGCAGGACAGTAAGACGATTTCGGTCGATGCCAATGGTCTGGTGGCGCAATTTGCCATGAATGATCGCTGTGCGGCGGGCACGGGCAAATTTCTGGAAGTCCTCGCACGGGCAATGGAAATAGAACTGGATGAGATGGGCGATATCGCCATGGGCGCGAAGCAGGAGCTGAAGATATCCAGCATGTGCGCGACCTTTGCCGAAACCGAGGTTATCTCGTTGCGCGCTGAGGGTAATTCCAAGGAAGATGTGTTGGGTGCAGTCCATCAGGCGATTGCCACCCGCACGCTTGGTCTCGTCAACCGCGTGGGCAAGAAAGGCCCGGTCGTAATGACTGGCGGTGTCGCGCGTAACAAGGCTGCTGTCCATTACATCGAAAAGGCGCTGGGCATGCCGGTTATCCTGCCGAAAACCCCGCAAATTGCAGGCGCGCTGGGCGCGGCCCTGATCGGACTTGACGATTACAAGGCCGAACTGGCTGAAAGTGGTGAAAGTCTGGACGAAGATCACGATGTCGATGCGCAGATGGCGTTCGACAAGTCCTGTGTTTCAGGCTGCAAGGGCGACCCTGTTGCTGCTGCGCAGACTGCGCCTGCCGCTACCAGCAAGCTCAAATCGATGCTTGGTAATCTGCAAAAGCATTTCTGACCCAGAACGATGGAGAGGTTTCCGGCACTAAGGCTGATCCTGCGCTACGGGAGACTGTGGTCCTTGCTCGTGGCGCTCATCGGGACGACTGCAGTGACATGGCTGCTCGTCACGCAACTGGGCGGGATCGGATACGTTGCGATCCCTCTGGCGCTGCCATTTTTCTATTTTCTTGCAAAAAGTTACGTCGAATTGATCCAGATAGTAGTGGAAATGGTGCATTAGCCCACCGTCCTGGTTGGATCGCCTGTGGGAGCGGGTTTTATGAAAGCGGTCAGGTTGAAACAAAAAGGACTGGTGGCAGTAGATGACATTGCCACGCCGGTCCCTGGCGAAGGTGAAGTTCTCCTGCGTGTGCTTGCAGCAGGCGTCTGCCGGACGGATTGTCACATTCGTGCGCATCCTTTTGCGACGCCTGACGGCACTACGCTGGGGCACGAGATCGCTGGAGAAATTGCCGTAGTCGGCCCTGGGGTCATCGGATGGCAAGTCGGTGAAAGAGCCGTCGTTCATCCGTGTTGGGCCTGCCATGCGTGCCCCCAATGTTATGCGGGGAGGGAGAACTATTGCCAGGGCCACGGGGCACAACGCGTCCCGCCGCCCACTCCCGGCGTTACGCGTAATGGCGGCATGGCCGAATATGCTGTTGTCCCGGCAAGTTCGCTGGTTTCCATCGGCGATCTTGATCCTGCGTTTGCAGCGGTCCTGGCGGATGCGGGTCTGGCACCATATCATTCGGTGCGCCTGCTACGCGAACGGCTCAGCCCCGGCTCGTGTGCACTGGTTATCGGGCTTGGCGGGCTGGGCCAATATGCTGTTCAGTTGTTGAAGGTCATGACCCCGGCGACGGTTGTGGCTGTCGATATTTCCGATGCAGCACTGGCCACTGCGCGGGCTGTCGGGGCTGATTTTACTTTTCGTGCCGATGGCGATGATATTGTTGACCAGTTGCGCGAACAGTCCAGAGGTGCGGGCTTTGCGGGGATTATTGACTTTGTGGGCAGTTCCCAGACCCTGCGCCTTGCGACCTCTGTGGTTGCCCCATTTGGCGCTATCCAGGCGGTAGGATTATCGGGAGGGGATATCCCGTTCGAGGCAGCAGATATTTCCAGTATCGGCCTGCCCTGGGGCGTTAGCCTGATGAAGCCCTATAGTGGAAGTTATCGCGACCTTGCCGATGTCATCGCCCTGGCGCGAGCGGGTCGCTTACAGGCCAATATAGAACTTTTCCCGCTCGATCAGGCCGTTGCGGCCCTGGATCGGCTGGAAAGTGGCGGGATGAGTGGGCGTGCGGTTCTGATTCCTGGAATGTGAAAGTTGGAAGGGTGACTGGAATGATCGAGGTTGCTTCCCAGGCGGAATTGACTGAATTTTCGGTATCAAGTTGGCCTGCGACAAGAGATTGGCCATTGCTCGACATGACGTTGGGCGACCTTTTGCGCCATGCAGCGGATACGGTTCCTGACCGCACTGCACTGGTCGAGGTGCTGGACACTGGAGACACGGGTCGTCGCTGGACTTATGCCGAGCTGTTGAGCTGGTCAGAAGCGACCGCTCGTGCGCTTCTCGGGAAGTTCAAACCGGGTGAGCGCGTGGCCGTTTGCGCCAATAATGTCGCTGAGTGGGTGCCATTGCTCTATGGTTCCGCGATGGCCGGACTGGTTTTGGTTACGGTCAACCCGGCGTGCCGCCCGCGCGAACTGCGTTTCATTCTGGAAAAATCCAGGGCGGCGGGATTGTTTATCATACCCCGCTTCAGGGGGACGGACTGCCTTGCTACGGCAAGGGATCTACAAGATGAATTGCCCGAATTGCGGGAAATCGTCGCTCTGAATGAGTTCGATGCATTCCTTGCCGACCAGCCTGCGGACTGCGCGATGCCTCCGGTAGCACCCTTGGACCCATGCCTGACATTGTTTACCTCGGGAACGACCGGGCAACCCAAGGGTGCCGTTTTGCACCACAAGGGCGTGTTGAATATGGCCCGTATGACCCATTCTCGCGGTGGGCTTGAAGATGGCGGTGTTTTCGTAAGCCCCATGCCCCTGTTCTATATTGGCGGCCTGGGGCACGTCGGTATCGGTGCAGTGGCGTTCCGCGCAACGCATGTGATCGTTCCGCAGTGGGAACCGGAACTTTTTATGCGCACTGTGGAGCGTGAAGGCGGCAGTTATTCACTGCTCGTCCCGACGATGATTGAGGCCCTGTTAGCCCATCCGTCGCGTGAACAATATGATCTTAAATCGCTGACCAGTCTGATTTCGGGCGCTTCGCTGGTCGAGGCGCAACTTATTCGGCGTGTGCATACTGAATTGGGCGCGACACTGGTGAACGTCTATGGCCAGACGGAAATGCACGGCGTGTGCATCACCACTTTGCGTGACGATCCTCTGGACAAGGTGACCAGTACGATTGGCCGGCCCATTCCGCATTTCGACATCAAGATCGCTAACCCAGAAACCGGGGAACCCCTGGCGGTTGGCGAGGAAGGCGAAATCTGGGTGCGCAGTTTCCAGAACATGCTGGGCTATTTTGGCCAGCCAGAAGAAACGGCCCGGACTATCACTTCCGATGGGTGGCTGCGTTCAGGCGATCTCGCGCGGATGGACGCACAAGGCTACGTTACTATTACGGGGCGGATCAAGGAGATGATCATCCGCGGCGGAGAGAATATCTATCCGCGCGAAGTCGAAGAAGTTTTGCTCGGTCACCCAGATGTTGACGCGGTTGCAGTTGTAGGTGTGCCGGACCCTTTTTACGGTGAAAAGGTTGTGGCCGTGGTTATTCCCAAGG
>JAGREQ010000439.1 GCA_020446465.1 Novosphingobium sp.
GAGATGCACTTCCTGCCCGATGTCTATGTGACGTGCGAGGAATGCCACGGGCGGCGCTACAACCGCGAAACGCTGGAAGTGAAGTTCAAGGGGATGAGCATTGCCGATGTGCTCGACATGACGATCGAGGATGCGGAAGAGTTCTTCAAGGCCGTGCCGCCCATCCGTGACAAGATGCACATGCTGAACGAAGTGGGGCTGGGCTATGTGAAAGTGGGCCAGCAGGCGACCACGCTTTCCGGTGGGGAAGCGCAGCGCGTGAAGCTGGCGAAGGAGCTTTCCCGGCGTTCAACCGGGCAAACGCTCTATATCCTGGATGAGCCGACCACGGGCCTGCATTTTGAAGACGTGCGGAAGCTGCTCGAAGTGTTGCACCGGCTGGTTGATCAGGGGAACAGCGTGGTGGTAATCGAACACAATCTGGACGTCATCAAGACAGCGGACTGGATCGTGGACCTTGGCCCCGGTGGCGGCGTGCGCGGCGGGGAGATCGTGGCCGAAGGCACACCGGAACACGTTGCGGCTTGCGCGCGTAGCTACACCGGGCAGTATCTGAAAGGGATGCTGGCGGGATAAGCGGGGCTATCGCACCGAATGGGAATCGCCCCGCCTTCCAGATTAATTATAGTCCAGTTGACCGCGGGCCGCGCCTGCGGGGTGCGCTTCGTTATGCACGTTCACATAGTAATCGGATGGGCTGTTGATCAGCTTTTCCAGCAAGTCCGCTGCAACAGGGACGCACGTGTTTTTCTTGGCATCGCCGGTAATTTTCAGCGTGACGACGGGCGCGCCATCGACGCCCTCTGCGCCAGCATGAATATGCGCGGCAGTTGGTGCATCAACACCACTGACCGTGAGCGTGTAGCAGAGCTGGCCGCTGGCAAGCGTTGTTTCGGCAGCAAATTCTCCTGAAGCGCCGGGGGCGCCACCTTCTGTCACCTGGTCGCCGGAAAGCTCAGCACCGATAAAGACTTTCTCGTTCGCGACCGAGTCGTCTTCATCTTGCGCGAATGTCGGAACAGCCATGGCGAGTGCAGTGCTGAATGCCAGGGCGGGAGCGAGCAAGTATCTGATTTTCATCGAATCAATCCTCCGGTAACGGTAGCGCAATCGCTACCTCATCCCCGACACAGGATTACTCCTATTTTTATTGCTGCAAAACAGGAATTTGCTGCGGTGAGAATGGTTGGCCGGGGAATGAGGCCGGAAGTGCGCTGGCAATTATTGGCAAAGCAAATGGGGCCGGCATTGCTGCCGACCCCACTCTTACCGGCCTGCGCGCCGGCAAACGACCCCTGAAGGCCATGTTGCGCGGCGCTCGCACCGGCATCCGGTCCCTATTTCGCAGATGGCTTTAGTCACGGGGGACTTGTGCCTTCTACGGTTCGGTTCCGAGTAGCTGTTAATTGTCCTTGCTATTTGGGCCGATCATCAAGGAGTTGCTTGCGCTGTTCCTCATGTCAGGCACTTCAGCCGGAATTAGCAGCCTTTTGGCAGCTGACCAGATCGCGTCCTCTTCGGTTCGCCAAAACTTCGGCTCGAAAGCCTCGGTTGGGGGCGCGTTTTCCCGAGATCGCGCAAGCCTCGTTGCCGCAATCTTGGCGGGTTTGATGAACTTTCCGTGCCCTTGCTTTCCCTTGCGGTTTTGCAGGTGCGGGTCAGTTCCCCGTCTAGATGAATTGAAGGTGCGCCTTGATGGCGAGTCGCACAAGGGCAGATTGGCTTACTTATCCACTTTATTGCAATTTGCCAGTGGACAATGGTGGATAAGTAAACCGTTTACCGCATTTTGTGAAATTATATTACCTGTCGCGCTTCGCCAGCAGGCGCAGGCGCAAGGCGTTCAGCTTGATGAACCCT
The DNA here is from genome assembly GCA_020446465.1 of Novosphingobium sp. GTDB lineage: Bacteria > Pseudomonadota > Alphaproteobacteria > Sphingomonadales > Sphingomonadaceae > JAWKXU01. Next base: position 1,861 of record JAGREQ010000439.1, read on the forward strand.
TCGGCGTCCTTCTGGTCGTAGGCGCCGGCATCATCCTCGAACGTGACATGGCG
>JAGREQ010000440.1 GCA_020446465.1 Novosphingobium sp.
AGACAGGAACAGGACCTGGAAAATGAAGCGAAGTCCCAATTCGGCGACGAGCGGCGAAAGCGCATTGGGGAGGATTTCGCGGAAAATAACCCATAACCTGCCTTCGCCACGCAGCTTGGCTGCCTCGACAAAGTCCATGACATTGATGTCAACCGCAACTGCCCTTGAAAGCCGGTACACGCGGGTGGCGTCAAGCACCCCCATCACCAATATGAGGGTAAGGAGATTGGATGGCAGCACAGAAAGTACCACAAGGGCAAAGATCAGCGTCGGTATTGACATCAGCAGGTCGACAAACCGCGACAACAGCTGATCGATCCAGCCGCCTATGACTGCGGCTGTAAAGCCGAGTATTGATCCGAGCGTAAACGAAAGGATCGTTGCCATTGACGCAATGAAGATGGTGGTGCGTGCACCAAAAATCATCCGGGAAAGAAGGTCGCGGCCAATATTGTCAGTGCCCAGTGGATGGGTCCGGCTCATGGGTTCCCAAACCGATCCGGCGGCATCCGTCATGGAATAGGGCGCAATCCACGGTGCCAGGATTGCGATGAGGAAGAAGGCAACAGTGATCGTCAATCCGATCAGGGCGCTGGGCGGGATGCGGGAGAACACGGTTTGCAAGTCCTATTTGGGGTGCCGCAAACGCGGATTGGTCAGGATTGCCACAACATCTGCGATGAGGTTGAGACCGATGAAAAAGGCGGCAAAAACCAGGCCGCAGGCCTGGACGACCGGAACATCGCGCTTGGCAACGTGATCGACCAGATATTGACCCATGCCGGGGTAAATGAAGATGACTTCAACCACCACCACGCCAACGATCAGATAAGCGAGGTTGAGCATGACAACATTGACGATCGGTGCCAGTGCGTTGGGAAAGGCGTGACGCGCAATCACCTGGAAGCTGGTCTGGCCCTTCAGTTCCGCTGTTTCGATATAGGCTGACTGCATGACGTTCAGAATGGCGGCACGCGTCATGCGCATCATGTGGGCAAGCACGACCAGGGTGAGCGTGGCGGCTGGCAAAGCCACGGCCTTCAACCGGTCGGCAAAACCCATCCCGTCATAAACGGTCGAAACGGAAGGGAACCAGCCAAGCTTTACCGCGACGAAATAGATCAGCAGATAGCCGATGAAGAATTCCGGAAGGGAAATTGACGCAAGGGTAGCGCCGGAAATCAGCTTGTCGGGCCAGCGGTTGCGATAACGCACCGCAAGCAGGCCGAGAAGGATGGCCAGCGGCACCGAGACCACGGCTGCGACGGAAGCCAGAAAGACCGTGTTGAAAAGCCGCTTGCCAATGGAACTGGAGATATCGGCCCCATTGGTCAGCGCAGTGCCAAGATCCCCGGTCAATACACCGCCGAGCCAATGGAAGTAGCGCACATAAGCCGGATCATTGAGTCCGAGATCCCGCCTCAGGTTGGCAAGTGCTTCCGGCGTCGCGGACTGTCCGAGAATGGACTGGGCAACATCGCCGGGAAGGATTTGCGTTCCTGCAAATATCAGTACAGAGACGGCGAGCAGGAGAAGAAGGCCCAGCGAAATCCGCTGGGCCAACAGTTTCAGGATGGAACCACCCATGGCGGGTTTCCCCCTTTTTCAGATCAGGCCTTGAGCCAGCACTTGATGGGGGCAAGACCGTTCATCATGGTCTGGTTGGCGTCGACCTCCCAGCCTTCGACCTTGTCGGAGATGGCTTCAACCCAGTCGTTGAACATCGGGCAGATCAGGCCGCCTTCATTGTGCACGATGGTGCCCATGTCGGCATAGATCTGCTTGCGCTTGGCGTCATCCAGTTCTGCACGCGCTGCAAACAGCATCTGGTCGAATTTCTCGTTGAAGAACTTCGTGTCGTTCCAGTCTGCGGTCGACAGATAG
>JAGREQ010000441.1 GCA_020446465.1 Novosphingobium sp.
AAAAGCTCGTTGCCCTCAGTGACTTCAGCGTCCTCGCATCGCTTAGGGAAGGTCTGCCACGGTCCATCGTTCAAAGCCTTGCTGGCGGGCGACCGGTCGTGGTGAGCCCGTTTCGCGGTATCGGCGAAGTCGTGAAGAATCATGAGAATGGTATCATCACAGCATCGAGAAGCGCAGCAGAAGTGGCTCGTGAGACGGTGCTTCTGGCACGCAATCCGAAACGACTTCATTATTATCAAAACGGAGCCCGGCAGACTTCAGTCGACGACTGGACATTCAATAACATGTTCGGCCAGCTCGATGCAGCCTATCTGAAGTCTTTCGATAATGCTGGTGTGGCAAAGCGTTTCCAGCAAAACCATGCGGGCCGACGCCGCGCTCTGGCATAAGCTGTTTCTGTTTCATCCTTTGCCTGGCAGTCCTACATCGTGATTAAACGAGGAGCGCTTGAAGGTTCGGCCCGGATTTTGCGACCAGTAAATCCAGGAATTGCAATAATATCTTACTGCCCTGCGCAATGGCCTTTGAATTTCGTTCGGGCAGTATAAGAGAAGTCCTGAGCATCGTGCCATCGGGTATATGCATCGCAAGAGACTGGCGAAAAATTTCCGTACGAACGGCGAGGGAACCTACCGGTGTTTCGTGTGCAATGCGCATGACATAATGCACCAGTTCGTGCCGATTTATCCGTTCTGCCACAAACCGGGCCACCCCAACTTTACGGCCGCCAATACGGGTTTCAACAGGTTGTAATTTCGAGACATTGAAACCTTGGGATGAATAGCAGAGTTCGGGCCAATGGAACCGGCTTTCCTGCTGAATTTTACGCATATAAGCAATGTTCAGCATAATGCGCGGCATGCTTTGCGCGATATAATCGCGCGCGATAATGCGATCATATAATGCCAAGGCTTCAGCGAAGGCGGTATCGGTCACGACCGGATCAATCATGTCCTGCTGGGCAGGTTGATGATGCCATCCGCCGATCGTGGCAGGCAAATATTCCAGCGGCTGATCTTCGCCAGCCGGAGTGGATGATCGCATTCGCTGCGCAACCAAGGCGCCGGTTGAAACCATGGTTGCTGCCACACAAAATGCCCCAGCGCCCACAAAATCGCGTCTCGAAATCACGGGGTGGATTGCCTTTCCGAGAGAAGGTGAGCCAACAGAAGGAAAGCGCCGATCGAAATAACGACCTCTGCGTAAGCGGCTATATCATGCATCGCGGCCACCCCTCCTGCGCCATTGAAGGCTGCCGTAGACACCAGGGTGCACACACGCAGGAAATTTGCAGTGAGGGCGATAACGGGCAGCGCGCAGACGAACAGGCATGCCAACGGAATGGACCGGGGCGGATAAAAGTGAAGAAAAAGAAGGCCCAGCGCAATGATCGAAATCATGGATCGAAGCCCGACACAGGCGCCCGCGACATTGAGCTGTACAAAGCCAACATTGATCATGACGCCAGTGGCGCTGACGGAAAGGCCAAGATGGTACAACAGGGAAACCGCAAGTGAAGTAACTTGCAATCGAAGCGGAACAAGCATGCTGTCGGTAAAAGGGCCCAGCCATGGGAGTGTGAAGACCAGCAGAATGTTCAGCAGCCAAAAACGTCTGACCAGCGCAAAGCCGCCGATCAGAAGTTGGATTCCGGTGGCGATGGCGGGGAAGGAGGCCCCCAATAGCTGAACCAGATCCGTTACCTGTCCCAGCCAATAGGACAGGAGCCCAGCCATGATGCCAACCCAGCCCAGAATGAATTCCGCCTGGCTGGCCTCCCACTGGAATCTTTTCCGGTCGAGCCAGTAGCCGCCGAGTATGCACAGCAGCAATATGCCGGCATGACTGTCATCTTCTCCCCACCAGAGCTTGG
>JAGREQ010000442.1 GCA_020446465.1 Novosphingobium sp.
CGCCGGCTGATCTCTGTCTTGCCGCACCCCGTGGGGCCGATCATCAGGATGTTTTTGGGCGTTACCTCGTCGCGCAAATCCAGTGGCAGGCGCTGGCGGCGCCAGCGGTTACGTAAAGCGACAGCAACGGCGCGCTTTGCGTCCGCCTGCCCGATGATATGTTCGTCCAGCGCGGCGACAATCGCCTTGGGAGTGAGGTTATCCATAATGTTCAGATCGCTTCGACCGTCACACGGCCATTTGTAAAGACACAGATATCGGCAGCCACTTCCATGGCCCGGCGGGCAATGGTTTCCGCGTCATCTTCATAAGAATCGATGGCGCGGGCTGCTGCCAGGGCAAAGTTACCGCCCGACCCGATAGCCGTGATTTGCGAGTTTTCACCGCCTTCCGGTTCCAGCACATCGCCGTTGCCGGTCAACACCAGCATGGCATCGGCATCGGCCACGATCATCAGGGCTTCGAGGTTTCGCAGATACTTGTCTGTGCGCCAGTCTTTCGCCAGTTCCACCGCGGCACGCACCAGTTGCCCGTTGTGCTGTTCCAGCTTGCGTTCCAGCCGCTCAAAGAGCGTAAAGGCATCGGCCGTTGCGCCTGCGAAACCTGCGATGACCTTGCCGCCCCACGCCGTTCCTTCAGCACCGAGGCGACGAACCTTGCGGGCGTTGGGCTTCATCACCGTGTTGCCCATCGAAACCTGGCCATCGCCGACGATAACAGTCCTGCCGCCCTTTTTCACGCCGATGATGGTGGTGCCGTGCCACTGTGTCAGGCTGTGGCTTGCCTTGCTCTCGTCCATGGCGGGCATATGGGAAAGTGTTGCGGCCGGTTCAAGCGCGGATCAGGCGCCCGCTATTAACTGCCGCCAGCACCACCGCCTCCGCCGCCGCCAGCACCGACCGCGCCGATATTGCCGAACAGATCCTCCAGAAAAGTGCGTTCACGCCCAAGAGTCGGCGTTTTGTGGCCGTCGGGGTCGATCTTGGCGACTTGTTCCATCCCGGTGGTGCCGGTTGAAATCACGCGCCCTGCCGAATCGAAATTGACCGCAAAAACCGAATGCTCCTTGATCCGGGGGCGAGCGAAGGGCGCACGGCGCGTCGTGCTGGAAACGTAATACCACGTCGGCTCACCATATTCGCTTTTGAACGTGGGACGACCCAGAGTGCGTTCGACCGACTGCATATTGTCGAGGCCCGGCTGGATGGCCTGAACAAGCACATCTTCCGCCAGATAGCCGCGCTTATCCTTGATCGACTGGCATCCGCCAGCCGCAAGCGCCATGGCCACCAGCAGCCCTGCCCCCCATCGCGTCTTTGCCGTCATCCGCATCAACTCCAAACTTCGCACACTGCAAGGGCAATTGCCATGGCGGCAACCGGCCCTATATCGGCCAGAGCCTTACGCACCAATGACCGTTGGCGCAATGGCGCGTGGACCGGAGCGGTTGAATTGCCGCTGAACAATCGCCCACGCGCCGGGTGCCATACCAGGAGCCTGCATTCGATGTCGCTGTTCTCTCGCCTCTTTTCCAGCAAACCGGACCCGCGCGAGGAATTGCGCCCCTTGTGGTTAAGAACCGTGGAAATAGCCCGCGCGCCGCGTTGGTACGCCGATCTTGGCGTTGCTGACACTGTTGCCGGGCGTTTCGATATGGTCACGGCTGTTCTGGCGACTGTTCTCGTGCGGCTTGAGAGCGACCCATCGCTTGTCGCGCGGTCGGCATTGCTGACCGAACTTTTTGTGCATGACATGGATGGCCAACTGCGCGAGTTCGGCATTGGCGATATTGTCGTGGGCAAGCATATCGGGAAGCTGATGGCCACGATGGGCGGCAGACTTGGCGCCTATCGCGATGGTCTCGACGGTGAC
>JAGREQ010000443.1 GCA_020446465.1 Novosphingobium sp.
CGCTGCAATCCACAATGCCGTAGGCGCGACTTTGAAAGTCCGAATGCGTCAAGGTTTCCAACAGGGTCGCTGACAGGGCCAGATGGACCCGGCCCACGTCAGGATAATCGACCAGCGACCGGGGAATACGGTCCGTGGCGAACAGAATTTCCCGCGCTTCCCACTCGTTGTGCTGCAGCAGATGTTCCAGATTACCGTGCGGTTGATGAAGATTCAGCACTAGCGCATGGTAGAGTGTATCCGCCATGATTCAGCCTCCTCCTGTGAGCGGATCGCGGCCGATGCGATGGATAACTGCACCTCCGCTAATCCAGTATTTTTATCATGATAAATCCAACGTCGCCCCTAATAAAACGATTCAGAGCGATACATTTATTTCCCTCTCCAACAATCGGGCGAGGGAAATAAATGATATGCAGAGTGGCTAAATACTCTCAGCAATGGCGCTGGCCCGCCGACAGATTTCACGACCATAATCGGTCCACAACCCCTGTCCCCAGTACCGGTAACAACTGGTCTGCGAGGACATCAGATGAAAAAGCGCATTGCGATAACGCGGATCCGTCGTCGGCACTTTCGGTTTCAGCACCTTCTCATAAAAGGTTGAGCTGGCTTTTTCCATGGGACCGAGGACATTATCATAGCCACGCACCCAGGAAATATCATTGGTCCAACTGCCGCCCTCCATGTGGAAACGACCGTCTTCCTTTTTGAGTTCAGCAATGGTTTTTTCCAGCTTCTCCGGACCATCGCCAGGCTTGAACCGATCCCAGATCCGCTTCTGAAACAGCGGCTGCAGAGTAGGCAAGTCGCTTTCCTTAATGCCCATTGCAAACAGGTGTTCCAGATATTCGGTAGCGTTCATCATGGGCACATCTGACCCGGAGGCTTCATTCACGACCTGGAAGAACATGCCCGGGAACTCGTTCATCATCACGCCGCCATTTTCGCCATCAGCGATTTGCGTGACCAGCGGCGGCACGGATTTACCAGCCAGTTCCCAGCGCGACAGTCCCTTCGCTTCGTAATAAGGTTGCATTTGCGCCACCAGCTTGGTGTCGCTGCCCTGGGTCTTGATGATGGCGATGATGCTGACGCTATCGCCCTGGGCATTGCGACACACCAGGCGATGAGGCAGATGTTTCTTCTCGGGCCCCCAACCGTTGTCCGGCTGTTCGATCGTATGCTCCTGCACCAGCACCCATTGGTAGCCGCAGTCCCGAAGCGTTCGGATGTATTCATAGGCGACTTCGGGATGGTTCGGCAACGCCATTTCCGAAGGGGAGAATCCACGCACCCGCGCCAGCGCCTCCAGACCGAAGATGGCCGCGAAATGATGTTGCCAGGCTTTGACGTGCAAGCGGAAATCCTGCGCCGGGGTCGAAGGCGCCACCGCATGCCCCCAGGGACAGCCCAGCCACTCCACGCCCCGTCGAAAATCCGGGTTGCAGGTCGCGCTCTTAAGCGCATCGAAGACGTCATGCAAACCCATGTCGCGCAAACCATGAAACAGCGTACCGGAGTACTCCAGCATCACGCGCGGTTCCTTACCTTCGCTGATCAGTTGCGGAACGAATTCGCCAATACGTTTGTAGCACCAATGGAAAATCGGGGCGTTGTAATTATCGCCAATCCCCTGATTATCCATCATATACTTGAGGTTACTGATCATGCCCGCCGTCTGCAAATCATGACCGCCCGCCGGAATCAACGGTTGATGCATGTGCAAGGCAATAGCACAAGCGGCGCGAATGTGGCCAAAGTCCACTCGGCTCTGAGGCAGGAATACCGGCTGCTTAGTGCTGGCGCGCACGGTTTGTTCAATCAAAGATTCCGAGCCGCAAATGTTGGGCAGGCCATCGACGTATTCCG
>JAGREQ010000444.1 GCA_020446465.1 Novosphingobium sp.
GACTACTTGCCGAAAACACCGAAATAAATGCGGCAAATGCCCGGATATGGCCAACTCGGGCGATGATGTGAGATACCTGTAAAGAGCCCACTGTAAGCCCTGCAAAATAGGCGGCGGAAACGAGACCGATCAACGGCGCGCCGGTGCCGGCTCGTTCCATCCTGATGCTGATCAACGTCGTCAGAAAGCCGCTGCCAGCCATCATCATGAAAATCGCCAGTAACAGGCTACGTACCGGAAGCAGTGAGGCCAGCATCACTTCATACTAGTCACAGACTTTGTCTGTTTCGAGGGAGCAAGACCTATCAGCAGCCCTGCAACAATTCCCGGCAACCCTTCGTAAACGGCATTATGAAGCCCAAGATGCCGCCAAAGAAGTGCGACAGCGATGCCGCCGATCATCATCAGGATCGCGCGAGATTGCGATACAGCGCGACCAAATGCCAATAGCAGCAATAGCGGCCCGAAGGCGACGGCCAGCGTGGACCATGACAGGATGACAAGGTCGAAAACAGACCCGCTGCCCATCAGGGCGATTCCTAGCGCGAATGCCGTGACCAGTGCCGTCGCCAGCTTCAATAGTGCGGGGTGTTCGGCCTGTATCGGCAGCAGGTCATGCGTGATTGCCGCCGAACAACTCAGCACCAGCGAATCCGCTGTGGACATGGTTGCGGCGAAAATTCCTGCCAGGATCACACCGACCAACAACGGCGGCAGCAGATGCACCGCCATCGTGGGCAGCGCCATTTCGGGGTCCAGATCGGCAAGCTGAGGGATCAGCACGCGCGCCAGCATACCCGCCGCTGTCGCCAAAGCATAAAAAGCCGTGAAGAAGCCGTAATACCAGGCGCGCGCTGCCGCCATGCTGCTTGGGCTGTCGAGAGCCATGAAGCGCACCATGACATGCGGCTGTCCGATGACGCTGAGACCCGCGAAGAGCCAGCCGATTATGAAAAGGGCAAGCCCCGGTAATCCGGGCAATACAAGGTCAGGAGGGGTAAGGTCGAAAAAGCCCGGTATGGTATGCCATTGCGCCAATGTCGCGCCGACGCCGCCGAGCGCCAGAAAGCCAGCGGCCACCAGCACGGCCATCGCCACAATCATGACGATACTCTGCGCAACGTCGGTCCAGATAGAAGCGCGGATGCCGCCTGCAATGGAATAAGAGAGAACCATGGCCGCGACAATCCAGGCGCCAGTCTGCCTGTCCCACCCCAGAACGCCTTCGAGCGCCTTGCCTCCTGCCGCAATCTGTGCGGCGGCGTAGGAACCCAAGAACACTACCGTTACAATTGCTGCAATCCTGCGCCACACTGGCATGCGGGTGCCGGTCCAACTCGCGATGACGGCGGTGAACGAAGCCTCGCCCGTTCGCTCTGTGGCAATGCGCAAACGCCGGTGCACGATCAGCGACGCAATGAAGTCGCCGACAATCCAGCCGACCATAAGCCAGACCGAAGCAAGTCCGACGGCATAGGTATACCCGATGACGCCGATGAACATGTAACCGCTATTATTGGTCGCGACCGCCGACAGGCCCGACAGCATCGGTCCGACCGACCGGCTCGCCAGATAATAGTCGGCTTTTGTTCGCCGCGCCGCTGCTGCCGACGCCAACCCAATGCCCATGAACAGGGCAAGGAAGAAGAGGAAGCTGGTGATTACCATCGACAGATGAGCTCTGAAAGCTCCCCGCTATGCAGCGAGCTTTCCTGTAATTACATCAAGCGATCTGGCATCACGCGTCGCTATGAAATCGGGGCGAGACTTTTCGACCCCAAAGGGACGCTCCAAGCGGTTCGACATCGCGTTGTACACGAAAAAGGCATTGGACCGCGGCAGCGGCGTGATGTTGCCGT
>JAGREQ010000445.1 GCA_020446465.1 Novosphingobium sp.
TTATGCGCAGATTTCAATGCCGCGCGATCATCCTGTCCTGCCATTTGTTGCAACCGCGCTGGCTGTCGCGCTGTTTTCATTGATGGACGCTCTGATGAAAGGCGCCTCGATTGCAGTCGGCGCATACAGTGCCTTGCTGATCAGGTCGATGATCGGAACGATTCTGGTTATCCCGGTCTGGGCGACGACCCGCACAGATAGGAAAATCGTGCCTGCAGCACCCATTTTGCGAATCCATCTGCTGCGCGGCGCGGTGAATTGCGCGATGGCCGTCCTGTTCTTCTACAGCCTGGTAAGGTTGCCGATTGCAGAAGCTATCGCGCTTTCTTTCATTGCGCCTTTGATTGCGCTCTTCCTTGCAGCTGTCATTCTGGGTGAGAAGGTCGGTAAGCAAGCCATTGTCGCGTCGCTTCTGGGGCTTGCAGGAGTTGGCGTTATTACATTCACACGATGGCGCAGCGGTGAATTGGGTCTGGAAGAATGGAAAGGGGGCATCGCGCTTTTTGTATCGGCTTGCCTCTTTGCATGGAACCTCGTGTTGCAGCGCAAAATAGCCCTGTTGGCTGATCCGCGTGAAGTCGTGCTGGCGCAAAATGGCGTGATGGCCGCTATTCTCCTGCTGTTTGCACCGTGGTTTATTGTGTGGCCCCAGTCAGCCGACCTTGCGTTAATTGGTGTTGCCGCAGTGCTGGCAAGCGGGTCGATGATGATTCTCGCCTGGTCCTATGCTCGTGCCGAAGCACAAGTTCTGGTGCCGATCGAATATACAGGTTTTCTGTGGGCCGCGTTGTTCGGTTGGTTGTTCTATGCCGAATCTGTCGGGTTGGCGACACTGACGGGTGCGATTCTGATTGTCGCGGGATGCCTGATCACCGTTCCGCGACGAACTGAACAAACCGCCGCCTGAACGCACGCATTTGATCCTGAAAATACGGTTTCGTGCGATTGAATTGCGGGCCAGCCCTTGATTTTCGTGGCCAGAACGCGCAAGCGCGCGGCATTGCAATATCCGCGCTTCAGCGCATCGGGTGCTGCCCGGTGACGAAGTGCAGTTCTTAATCCAGCAGAGGGCACCAGACAATATGACGCAAGTCGGCAAGGACACGCTCGGCACCCGCAGCACGATGACCGTGGGTGGCAAGGAATACGCATATTATTCATTTGCAAAGGCGGCAGAAAAAATCGGCGATGTGTCGCGCCTGCCGTTTTCGATGAAGGTATTGCTGGAAAACATGCTCCGCTTTGAAGACGGCGGCTTTACGGTTTCCACCAACGATGTTCAGGCCGTGGCCGACTGGCAGAAGAACCCGGTAACGGGCAATGAAATCCAGTATCGCCCGGCGCGCGTGCTGTTGCAGGATTTCACCGGCGTTCCGTGCGTGGTTGACCTCGCAGCGATGCGCGACGCCATTGCGAAACTGGGCGGTGACACGTCCAAGATCAACCCGCAGGTTCCCGTCAATCTCGTCATTGACCACTCGGTAATGGTCGATGAATTTGGCCACCCCAAGGCTTTTGAACAGAACATGGAAATCGAATACGCCCGCAATGCGGAACGTTACGACTTCCTGAAATGGGGTTCCAAGTCGCTCGATAATTTCTATGCCGTGCCGCCGGGAACGGGCATCTGCCACCAGGTAAACCTTGAAAACATCGGCAAGACCGTCTGGACAAGCCAGGACGAAAGCGGCGCGACGGTTGCTTACCCTGACACTTGCGTCGGCACGGACAGCCACACGACCATGATCAACGGTCTGGGCGTTCTGGGCTGGGGGGTCGGCGGGATAGAAGCCGAAGCCGCGATGCTCGGCCAGCCGGTTTCGATGCTGATCCCCGAAGT
>JAGREQ010000446.1 GCA_020446465.1 Novosphingobium sp.
TCAGCCAAGCGATCTCACCTAGCCAAATTGCGGAATCTCCACAGTTTCGGATGTCGGGAAAGTCCACGATCGCGAGCGGCGCCTCGGGTTGCACGTGCCGAGCCAATGTCCCGTGGATGCGGTCGGCAAGGCGCCCGATCAGGGCCTTATGTGGAGAAGATGTGGTCATGGACGTCTCGTCGCGCTCGCGGGTTCTATGAGGTCCGGCTGCGGGCGCGCAGCCGTCGCAACAGGAACATGAATTCGGTCTCGGCCCCATCGGGCCTGCCCGACAGGTGCCAGAGCGTGGCCATGGTGGCAATGTATGTGAACACTGCAACCGCGAATTCCAGGACAAGCTGACCGACCAGGATCAACCGTTGGGAATTGTCGGCAAAGATGGCATCCACGCCCCAAAGCACCAACGCCATTATGGCAACGGCCGCGATCGAACGCATATTGGTATGGAACTGAGCGCGCACCGGCAGGTCTATCAGGCGGCGCACGAGCGTCATGTTGATCGCGACCGAAATCGCCCCGGAGATCATCCGCGCCACCACCACCCCGGGCAGAGACCAGAGGTACAGCGCGCCAAGGATGATCGGCAACCGGATGCACAGCATCTGCACGTCGCGGATGAACAGGCGCCGGGTCTCGTTCTTGGCCATAGCCAGCGGCTGTACCAATGCACCCAGCGTCTGGAAGGCGAAAACCGCAGATAGATACTGCACGATGAAACCGGTGCCTTGCCAGCGCTCGTCCAGAACCGTGGCGATCAGCGTGTCGGAGAGCATCGCAAAACAGATCCCGACAAACAGGGCCATTGCAGTGGTGAGCGATTGCGCCCGTTGATAGGCAATGCGGATGCGCCGGGCGTCGTGGCTGCTATCCGGATCGTTCAACACTGCGGCAAGGCCCGGGTGGATCACCTTGCGCACCGGGATCATCAGTTCCTGGGTGGGCAGCTGAGCGAGATTGCTGCCAAGCCGGTAAAGCCCCAGTTTCGGCAGATCCAACCATTTTCCAATAAATAGATATTCCACCCGCCAGTTCAGAGTGTTGATGATCTGCCCCAGAGACAGCCAAACCGAAAAACCCCAGATATCGCGAATCCCGGCAAAGGAAAATTTAGGCCGGTACCGCACCAGCGCAAAGGACAAGACCAACCCCACGACCGCTTCGAACAATGAGCCCAGGATCAGCGCCCAGTAGCTTTGCAGCACGACCGCCAGTGTGATCATGAGAACTGCGCCAAGCATTTTCTGACCGACGGTCAGGGTGAACTCCTGCAGAAAGTTCAGTTTGCGCTGCTGGATGAAAATATGCGGGTTGGACGGCCCCGAGAACAGTGGTTGGAGGCTCAGCACAAGCATGATCGGTGTCAGACGGTCGTCGTCATAGACTGCCGCAAGAGGGAGGGCTGTCGCGGCAAGCAGTAGCGACAAGATCACGCCACGGATCACGCCCAAAGTCCAGACTGTGTCTATTGCATCGTCATCAGCCGAGCGGTGGCTGATCAGCGCCTCGCCCAATTGCATTTCTGTCATAGACTGCGCCAGCATCAGCATGGTGGCTGCAATTGCCACCATGCCGTAATCTTCTGGCGACAGGAACCAGGCTATCAAAATCGTCGAAGCAGCCTTGACGACGTTGATCAGTATCCGGGCCCCGGCAAGCCATGCTCCGCCCTTGTAGAGCTTTCCGGTGACGTTGGGCGTCATTGTACCTCGAACGCGCCCAAATCGGGCGCTGGTCCCAATGGACGCGTTCGACCGGTGAGGTCAGTTGGTGGAGCGAACCTAGGATCTGCCTGATCAATCAATCCACTATCAGGTTTTGGGCGATAGTCGCCTTGAGCC
>JAGREQ010000447.1 GCA_020446465.1 Novosphingobium sp.
GACATCACGATCGCATCGAAGTTTTCCTTCAGCGACTTGAACGAAACATCAACGCCGACTTCGGTTGACGGGCGGAACGTCACACCTTCGGCTTCCATCTGTTTCATGCGGCGGCTGATAAGCCGTTTTTCCATCTTGAAATCGGGGATGCCATATCGCAGCAAACCGCCGACCCGGTCGTTCTTTTCAAACAGCGTGACAGAATGACCCGCCCGCGCCAGTTGCTGTGCACAAGCCATGCCAGCAGGGCCGGAGCCAACAACCGCGACCGACTTGCCCGTGCGCTTTTCAGGCACTTGCGGTTCGATCCAGCCTTCTTTCCAGCCCTTGTCGACAATCGCACATTCGATCGACTTGATTGTGACCGGCTGATCTTCAAGGTTCAGCGTGCAGCTTGCCTCGCACGGTGCCGGACAGATTCGGCCCGTGAACTCCGGGAAGTTGTTGGTGGAATGCAGCACTTCGAGCGCGTCACGCCAATTGTCCTCGTAAACCAGATGGTTCCAGTCCGGGATGATGTTGTTCACCGGACAGCCATTGTGGCAGTAAGGAATGCCGCAATTCATGCAGCGCGACGCCTGTTCGCGCAGCGCAGGTTCCTTATGCGGAATAATGAACTCGTTATAGTGCTTCAGACGCTCACTCGCATCCGCGTAAGTGCGATCCTGACGGTCGACTTCAAGAAAGCCGGTTTCCTTGCCCATAATATCTGTTCCCTAGTCCGGCTTGAATTATTCAGCGGCAACGCTGGCTGCTTCGAGGCGTTCAGCCTCAAGCTGGCGCAACGCCCTGGCGTAATCGCGCGGCATGACCTTGACGAACTTGCCAAGAGCATTGTCCCAATCGTCAAGGATTTCAGCCGCCCGGGCAGAGCCGGTATGCAGCTTGTGCCGTTCGACCAGAATCTTCAGCCGTTCTGCATCATGGCGGAGCATGTCGCCCATGCCGAAATCGTCAATGCTCGTGCCGCGCTGTTTCGGACGGCCCGTGCCTTCGTCATCGTCAGATGTGGACGAAATCGCTTCGACATCGACTTGCGCCATATTGCAGTGATCGCGGAAATCGCCATCCGGGTCGTAGACATAGGCCACACCGCCCGACATGCCGGCCGCAAAGTTCCGGCCTGTCTTGCCCAGAACAGTCACAACACCGCCAGTCATGTATTCACAAGCGTGGTCGCCCGCACCTTCGACAACGGCAATCGCCCCGGAGTTACGCACCGCAAAGCGTTCACCGGCAACGCCGTTGAAATAGGCTTCACCAGCTATTGCGCCGTAAAGCACCGTATTGCCGACGATGATGTTCTCTGTCGGGTTACGATCAACATTTTCAGGAGGGCGCACGATCACGCGCCCACCAGACAGCCCCTTGCCGACATAGTCGTTCGCATCGCCAATGAGATCAAGCGTCACGCCATGGGCCAGCCATGCGCCGAAGCTCTGCCCGGCAACGCCCGTGAAATTGATCCGCAGTTGTTCCGGTTTGAGGCCAGCATGGCCATGCTTTTCAGCAATGCGGCCCGACAACATGGCGCCCACTGTGCGATTGACGTTGCGAATATTGCGATCGAGCACCAGCGTTTCGCCACTGTCGATGGCCGCGCGCGATGCTTCGACCAGTTCGACATCGAGCGCTGCATCCAGACCGTGATTCTGGATTTCGGTGTTGTAGAGCGGTTTGCCCTCTTCCAGTTCCACGACGTGGAGCAGGCGGGACAAGTCAACACCTTGCGCTTTCCAGTGGTTGATTGCCTTCTTGGTATCGAGCCGGTCAACCCGGCCAACCATTTCCTCAACCGTGCGGAAGCCCATCTCGGCCATGATCTGG
>JAGREQ010000448.1 GCA_020446465.1 Novosphingobium sp.
CGGGTCTATCTGGGGTCGGCCTGCTTGGGGCACCTGGTGGGTATGGGACGGACGTTTGACCAGTATGCTGGTGCTGCTGTTCCTCTATCTGGGCTATATCGCGCTTGCCGGGGCAGTGCAGCGTGATGGTGCATCGGCCCGTATTCCGGCGATTTTCGGGCTTGTCGGGGCAGTCAATATCCCGATCATCAACCGCTCGGTCGTGTGGTGGAACAGCCTGCATCAGCCGCCCAGCATTACCATGGGCAAGTCCGCAATAGACCCGGTTTTCCTGTGGCCCCTGCTGGCGACGACAATCGGCTTCTCACTGATTTTTGCAGGCGTGGTGCTGGCGCGTATGCGTACACATCTTGCCGACACACAGGCTGAGGCGCGTTTGCGCCGTCTGGCGATGGAGGTGCAGGCGTAAAGATGCGGGAATCGCTCGATCAATGGCCATTTGTGGCGGCAGCCTATATTCTGGGTATCGGCGTAACCTTGCTGGTTGCCGGCTGGAGCTGGCTTGCCATGCGTCGGGCGGAGCGGCGGCGTGACAAGGTGCGCGGCAAATGAGCGCCGGGCTCGCCCCCAAACATCAGCGGCTGGTGCTGATACTGGTTGCACTTGTCGCGCTGATCGGCGCGGCCCTGCTGGCCGCATGGGCGCTTCGCAGTCAGGCAAGCTATTTTTATGTGCCAAGCGACATGGTCGCCACTCCGCCAGAGCCGGGGCGGGCAGTTCGTCTGGGTGGCATGGTGCAGGCTGGAACGGTCAAGACCTTGCCTGACGGTGTGACAGTCACTTTTGCTGTCGGCGATGGCAAGACGACCGTTCCCGTGCGTTACGCAGGGATTTTGCCAGACCTCTTTACCGAAGGATCAGGCGTTGTTGCAGAGGGGCATCTTGGCCCTGATGGGACCTTTTCGGCGGACACATTGCTGGCCAAGCATGACGAGAATTACGTCCCGCGGGAACTGCAGGATATGACAGAGGCGCAGGCGCGCGCCGCCGTTGCGGAAACGACCCAATGACCGGGGCTGGACTGGCAGGGGTGCGCCGATGATCGCCAATCTAGGGCTGGCGGCGCTGTGGCTGGCGGCTGCAATGGCGGCACTGCAACTCCTGTCGGGAGCGCTGGCGCTACGCCGCACTGACGATACGGATGGCGTCATTGCTCCCGTCGTCAGGCCTGCGGCTGTCGTGCAGGGTGGGCTGGCCATCATCGCTTTCGTGGCGCTGATCGCGCTGTTTGTGCGGACAGACCTTTCGGTAAAGCTGGTGGTTATGAACTCGCATTCCGCCAAGCCGTTCATTTACAAACTGGCGGGTGCATGGGGCAATCACGAAGGCTCGATGCTGTTGTGGGTCACAGTGATGGCAGCCGCAGGCTCGCTTATCGCGCTTGTGGAGCGGCGATTACCCGAACGCACAATGATTGCGACATTGGCGATGCAGGCCTTTGTTGCGCTTGGGTTTTATGCCTTCCTGCTGTTCAGTTCCAACCCGTTTGAACGGATGGATGAGCCCGTGCGTGACGGGATGGGGCTGAACCCGTTGCTGCAGGACATTGGCCTCGCGTTCCATCCCCCGACGCTTTATCTCGGCTATGTCGGTCTGTCGGTTGCGTTCAGTTTCGCGGTTGGCGCGTTGATAACCGGGCAAGTGACCCCGCAATTCGCCCGCGCCATGCGGCCGTGGATATTGGGAGCCTGGATATTCCTGACGGTGGGGATCACCGCTGGCAGTTACTGGGCCTATTATGAGCTCGGCTGGGGCGGATGGTGGTTCTGGGATCCGGTTGAAAACGCCTCGTTGATGCCGTGGCTCGCC
>JAGREQ010000043.1 GCA_020446465.1 Novosphingobium sp.
CTTGCTCAAACGCCGCCTGATCTCCCTGTTCCGGTCATCCCGGAAGAAGGGCTTGAGACACTGCGCGGGCTGGTCGTTTCCAACAGCCATGAAATCGCTATCGCCGAAGCCGAGGCGCAGCGCCTATCAAGTAAGGCCGACCGCGACCGGCGCGACCGGATTGCAGACCCATCGGTTGGGCTGCGGGTCTTTTCCGAAAAAGGTGGCGTCGAACAGGGCGGCGGCATAGTCTTTTCCATGCCGCTGGGCGGGGGCCATCGTCGAGCCCTCGCCGACCAGAGTGCAGCCGAAGCTTCTGCCGCCCAATCGGAAGTTCAACTGACCCGCACCATGGTTGCGGAAACCGCCAATGCCGATGTTGCCGAGGCGCGCTATCGCTTTGCCGCATGGCAGCAGGCGCGTGCCAGTCTGAAAGCCCAGATGACCGCGCTTGCCAAGCAACGCCGCGGCCACGAACTGGGGGAGATCGATCTCAACGACCTGCTGATCGGCGAACGGCTGGTGCACGACGCCTTCCGCAACGAAACTGAAGCGCGTGCCGAAGCGATGCGAGCCATTACCAAGCTGAGGATCGACTCCCATACCCTGTGGCTGGGTGACTGACGCAAGACATCTCTCGTACGAACACCGGGCAAACACTTGCCGACGTGATAATCCCGGCCTAGTTGCCATCAAAATCGGAAGCCAGCTTGAATGGCCGTTTCCCGACGAATCCAATAGTCACGTGAACGTCAGCAATGGATAGCTGGTTTTGACGTGCGCACGTGCGCCAGTTACGGCGGGCGTCATGATTACCCTGTTGTCCCCAGCCAAGACGCTCGATTTCGAACGTGAACTGCCACCGCTGACCGCCACGAAACCGCATTTCGCCCAGGAAGCGCTTGGGCTTGCCAAATCAGCGGCGAACCTGTCACAGAAGCGGTTAGGCGAACTCATGCATATTTCGCCCAAGCTAGCCAAGCTCAACGCGGAACGTTTTCGCGATTTTCCCGACCTGCCCGAACGCCCGGCGCTCTATGCGTTTGCCGGCGATGTTTATACTGGCTTTGATGTGCAGAGCCTTGATGAGCCCGGCGTCATCTTCGCCCAGACCCATGTCCGGATGCTCTCGGGTCTTTACGGGCTTCTGCGCCCGCTCGATGCGATCCGGCCCTATCGACTGGAGATGGGAACGCGCTGGGCACCGCGTCGCAAAAGCCTGGTGGACTGGTGGGGCGATCGTATCGCAGTGCTGCTGCTGGCGCAGATTGCCGAAGAAGGATCGGGTACCATCCTCAACCTCGCCAGCCAGGAATATTTCGCGGCCGTCAAGGGCAAGCTCCCTGGCGTGCGTATCATCGAGGTTGATTTTCGGGAACCCGGTCCGAACGGTCCCCGTTTCATTAGCTTCAATGCCAAGCGAGCACGGGGCATGATGGCGCGCTGGTTGTGCGAGCACCACATCACGGATGTCGATGCGATGCGCGATTTCGACACCGACGGGTATCGCTTCGATACCAATCAAAGTGATGCAGATCGCTGGTGTTTCACCCGAATG
Source organism: Novosphingobium sp. (assembly GCA_020446465.1). Lineage (GTDB taxonomy): Bacteria > Pseudomonadota > Alphaproteobacteria > Sphingomonadales > Sphingomonadaceae > JAWKXU01. The sequence continues at coordinate 1,538 of JAGREQ010000043.1, forward strand.
TAACGGGCTTTGGCTGCAGTCGACGAGATGAATGAAGGGCCTTTGTCAGCCCCGCCTTGAAAGGCAGCATTGGCTCCCATCCGCTTACGCAAAGAACATCCGGCCGGCTCAACGCTGCGATTGCTTCACAAAGTCTGCAATTGCCCGTTTGTTGTGGGCGCAGATTAATGTTTCCCCATCTTCTACAAGGTCGGCAAGCGTTTGAATACGCAAGGCATTCCGCCAGGCATCCTCTGCTGCAAGCATGCGCGACTTGATGAAACAGTCCGCCTTATAAACGCAGGGGTCTTTAGAGGAGCCCGGCCCGCGCTGACGAAGCTCGCGGCAGACAAACGCTGGCTCACGTCCGTCAATGGCCTCAACAATATCGAGTAATGTTATGTTTGCTGGCTTTCGCGCCAGGCGATATCCCCCTCTTGGCCCCGGCAGGGCATCTATGACACCGGCAGCCGTAAGTGCGCGGAGATGCTTCAGGAGGTAGGATTCGGATACGCCGTGAAGCTCGGCAAGGCTCTTGCCCGCCAGAACTTTATCATCCGGCACCCAGGCAAGGGCAAGCGCGCAGTGCAATGCTGCTTCAACGCCATCGCTTAATCTCCTCATGAGGTTTCCCTTTGTTTTCGCAGTGGTGGGGTTGGCATCTTCATATCATGGTTATATTATATCTATGATTCGTTGCCAACCTCCATCCAACAGGACGTTTCCATGCAACCCAGAATGAATATCGCGCGTCTCACCCCCGAACTTTATCGTGCAGTCGCTGCTCTGGACGGTATGGTAAAGAACTCAGGCATCGATGGTCGCCTTCTGCATATCGTCAAGGTGCGCGCCTCCCAGATCAACGGTTGCGCGTACTGCGTCGATCTCCATGTGAAGGAGGCGCTGGCTGATGGCCTTAACCCACAGATGCTGCACCTCCTGTCAGTATGGCGTGAATCCCCCTTCTTTGACGACAGGGACCGCGCGGCCCTTGAATGGACCGAAAGTGTCACCTTAGTTGCTCAAACCGGCATTCCAGACGCCGCGTTTGACATGGTCAGAACCGTTTTTTCGGAAACAGGGATCGCGCAACTGACCATGGCCATCGGCACAATCAATATATGGAACAGGATTGCCGTGAGCTCACGGCTTCAACACCCTGTACCGCTGGAAGAAACAGATCGCACAACCGGCATCGCCCTTCTTCCGCAAGCGGTATGAACTATCAATACGCAGAGGAGAGCTCGTTGAAGATACTTCATATCGATTGCAGCCCCAGGGAGGATGCCTATAGCCGGAAACTCTCGGCGGCGATGGTGGCGCGACTGCTTGCTCTTGTCTCTGATGCAGAGATCGTGCGTCGGGATCTGGGCATGAAGCCCGTACCGCATCCCGATGCCGACTATGCCACCAGTTTATCCGCACCAGACAAGTTGACCGGAGAAGATACACATACAGCAACCAGCATGTCCGAGCAGTTGATCCGGGAGGTAGAGGCCGCCGATATTCTCGTCATCGGCACACCGATGAACAATTTCACGGTCCCTTCCGTTTTGAAGGCCTGGATCGATCAAATCCTGCGCATGGGACGCAGTATTGGTGCCTCCCCCACGGGGGAGAAAATCGGTCTTCTGCAGGATAAGCCAGTGTTTATCGGCATCGCATCAGGAGGTGTCTTTACAGGCGATGAGGCAAAGCAGCCAGACTTTCTGATCCCCTACTTGACGGCAGCACTAGGTTGCGTGGGAATAGAGACGCTGCAGTTCTTTCCCTTGCAAGCTACGGCGTTCCTTGATTCTGAGCAGTTGGCGGAAAATCAGCAAGCCCTGCTGGCAACAATGGATACAACGAAGATCTGCACGGACCAACCGGTAGGCTGACGTTGCCTTGTCCGACACAAAAGCTGAACAAACGGAAGCTCTTGTCAGCCGATAATGTGACCACGAACGGCAGCAATGGAAGGCGTACCTGCCTTCACGCCTCTACAGAATTGGAAACGTCCGACCCAGCTGTGGTCGGCGATTACGGGCGTGGAATGGGTCTCCCCCGGAGGCGGGGTGGTGACATATCCGTTGCGCAAGGCAGGCGAAGTGATCGCCTGGATCAGGGAAGAGGGCGATTACCTCGACTGGTATTGCTGTGGACCGCAGGCTCAGGTCGCGCCATGGATCGAGGAAACGCTGAAGGCCGAAGGCTGGGCCCGGCGGACGCAATGACCTGTCAGGTCGGGAAGAGGATCGCACCGTAGTCTCTTGCGCCGTGCAGAATATGCAGAACGGTGACCTTGTCTGGCTCGACGCGATAGAAGATCAGGTAGTTGCCATGATTGCAGCGCCGCACACCGCTGGTTTCATAGCGCGGGACCAGTGGGAAGCGTTCGGGCATCTCGGCAAGCTTCAGGCATTTTGCGCGCAGCTCCCGCAAAAAGCCCAGCGCGCGGGCCGGGTTGTCCTGAGCGATATAATCGCCAATCGCTTCAAGATCGCGCTCAGCTTCGGCCGTCAGATGGACGATCATTCGTCATCCGGACCCATGGCCCGGTATTTCGCCTCAAGCCGGTCGAACACGTCGCCAGCTGGCCTGGTCCGCCCTGCATCGGCATCGGCCAGTCCACGCGTGATCGAGGCATCAAGCGCGGCAAGCCGCGTTTCACGTTCGTGAATCAGGCGCACCCCTTCGCGCAAAACCTCGCTTTTGGAGTTGTAACGCCCCGTGGCGACAAGGCTGGAGACGAAGTTTTCAAGCTGCTGCCCAAGATCGGCGCTAATCATGGCTGATGCTCCTTTGCCGGGGAGTATATGCCATTATCAACTATTGATAAAGCGCTTTGGCATGTCTGTGGCTGATGGTCCGCACTCTCCCGCCCCTCACTCCCCGACAGGGCTTTCGCCATACATCGTTGAAGGCTTCGGCCATCAGCGACTGGAGCGAGAGTTCGGGAGCAAAGTAGCCCGAGATCGCCTTGCGTCCGACGCGGCTTGGCGGTGTGGGTTCGCTGGCGGATTTCTGCGGCCTGTCGGCGAGATGGGCAAAGCGGCTCATGCTGTTCTCCTGCGGCGTTGATTTCCAGAGAATCGTGCAACGTTACCCTGATGGCGAGGCAGGATGAGAGTTATGAGGCAGACCCAGACCCAGCTTTGAAATTACTCTTTTTTCACGGATGGTGCGTCGGACCAGCCTAACCCAAGGGCCTTTTGCAGCAGGACGAAATTGCCTGTTAATTCTGCCTTGCCTTCCACCAATGCCTGCATCGCCATGGTATGATCAAGTTCAGCGGTCAGCTGTTCTGGCATGGAAGCGACGCCCTGGCTGTAACGTTCTTGCTGAACGGTCGCGATTCTGGCTGCGCTGGCTTCTGCGCGGGCCAGGCTGGCGGTATTTTCACGGGCAGCGCGAAAATTGCCCATTGCATCTTCCACATCGCGCAGCGCGCCCAGCACGGTGCTTTTATATTGCGCTTCTGCCTCGTCCCGGCGGGCGCGTTCTTCATTCACCTGCGCTTTTGCCCGCCCGAAGTCGAGAAAGTTCCATTGCAACATGGGGGCAGAAATGGCCGTGAAATCATCAAGATGCGTCAGGTCTGACGACTTGGCTCCGCCTATACCAATGATGCCAAACAGGTTGAGGCTGGGAAACCGCGCCGCTTCGGCAACCCCGATCTCTGCGGTTTGGGCCTTCAGCTTGCGTTCGGCCACGCGAATATCGGGGCGTCGTTGTAGCAGGGCCTGCGGATCACCCACGGCAATATCCGCAGGAGGCAGGGGAACGGGGGCCATATCGGCCAGCAATTGATCCAGCGCCCCCGGCGTTTGCCCGGCCAGAATGGCAAGGGCATTGGCATATACGTCTGCCTGGGCCTTGAGCGGCGGCAAAAGCTGGCGCGCCTGTTCAAGATCGGAACGGCTTCTGTCCACATCTGCACGGGTTGTCACGCCCTGGCTGAAACGTTGTTCTTCAAAATCAAGCAGGGCCTCGCTCTGGCGAATCGCCTGCCGGGCGAGCACAATACCTTGCTGGCTTTCGCGAAAACGGATGTAGGTTTGCGCCACGGCGGAGGTCAGACTGACCCGTGCATCAGCCACGCTCGCATCGGCCGCCTCCAACCGCGCACCCGCAGCCTCTACCTTGCGGTGCTGGCCCCCAAACAGGTCGATTTCCCAACTGGCGGTGAGGCCCAGATTGTAGAAGTTGGAGGAATTGTTGCTGCTGCTGCTGTTGTTCTGCCCACCCGTATCGGGTGTGCGCAAATGCGCATAAACGGCTGATGCACTGACCGAAGGGGCACTGTTGGCCCGTTCCAGACGCAGGGTGGAGCGGGCCTGATCGAACCGCGCCCGTGCCGCTGCCAGATCAGGGCTGCCTGACAGCGCCTGCTGTTCAATCCGGTCCAGCACGGGATCGTTCAGGGATTGCCACCAATCCGCCATTTGCGGTGCGTCAGTCCGAAAATCCGTGTCAGCCCGTGCAAAGCCGGGGCTGGCCCCTGCAGTGGTGGCAGGCAGAACCTGTTGCGGCCCGGTGTAATCCGACCCGACCGTGCAAGCGCCAAGCAACGCCAATGCGGAAACAATCAGCAGGTTCCGCCTGAACAAACTGGATCTGGAGGTATGTTTCATCTGTTTTCTCAATGCATTGCCTTTGCTCTGATTTCCTTGGGCAGAGGCTTGAGCAGCAGCACCAGCGGGCAAACCAGCAGAATGCCGATACCGAGCAGCCAGTACATATCGTTATAGGTCATCACTAACGCTTCCCGCGCGATCGTGCCGCCAAGAGCCTTGAACGCGGCCTCGCTGCTGCCGAATGAATGGGTCATTTCAGCCATCCGGTCCTGCACCATCAGGCTGTTGGCCTGCAGCGATTCTTCTAGCCGCCGCGAATGAAACCACACCCGCTGGTCCTGAATCGTGGAAATGGCCGCAAGGACCAGCGATCCGCCAAGGTTGCGCGCGGTGGTGAACAGGCCGGCGGCATCCCCGGCATACTGGACCGAGACGGACGAAATCGCCGCCTGGTTGAGAAACAACATGGCCAGCACGGTCCCTGCGCCACGCATCAGCTGCGAATCCACGAAATCATCTCCGACGGCAGCGGCCGTCAACGTGGTATCGATAAAACAGCTGGTCGCCAGAATGGCCATGCCGACAATGACTGCGACACGAATATCCACATGACGCATCAAAAAGGGGGCAAGAAACATTCCGATCATGGCTGGAAAGCCGGAAAGCATCACGATCTTGCCCGCTTGGTAGGCATTGTAGTCAGCAATGGCCGCCAGGAACTGGGGGATCACGAAGGATGTTCCATAAAGGACCATGCCCAGCACCACCCCCATCACGATGATGCTGGCAAACACACGATTCAGCAGCAGCGATAACCGGATGATTGGAGATTTTGCCCTGAACTGTCCAATCATCATCAGGATATAGCCGAGCGCGGACAAGATGGTCAGCTGCACGATCAGGCTTGACGAAAACCACTGCTCCCGATTGCCCTCTTCCAGCACCACCGTCATGCAGCCCAGCCCGACCGACAGGCCGACAAGGCCGAACCAGTCTGCCTCGGCCAGCAACTCCAGCTTTGTCTTCTGACTGGGCAGGCCGACCAGCAACAGCACGACCAGAACCGCGCAGACCGGCACATTGATGAAGAAGGCATAATGCCAGCTGAAGGCTTCGGTCAGCCAGCCCCCCAGCACTGGCCCCACGACTGGCCCAAGGATAGCAGTCATTCCGAACAGGGACGTGCCGATTGGCTGCTGGTGCCGGGGCAGGCGGGTGGCGATGATGGTCATCGCGGTGGGCATCATACCCCCGCCGGCGAGCCCCTGTCCGGCCCGGCCGATAATCATCATGGTCAAATTGTCAGCCACACCGCACAGCACGGAAAACCCGGTGAACAACACTGCCGAAATCAGCAGAAACCGGCGCAAGCCCAGCAATTTCTCAAACCAGTTGCATAGCGGCACGATGATGATTTCAGCCACCAGGAACGATGTTGCAATCCATGTTCCTTCCGTGCCGCTGGCCCCGATTTCACCCTGAATGGTGGGAAGGGCGGAATTGACAATCGAAATATCGAGCGTTGCCATCATGGCGCCCATCGTGCCCGCCGCCACTGCCAGCCATGCCGCAAGATCGGCATTTGGGGGTCGTTGTCCGCTGTCGGCAGCCTGAGCGCCAGCCTTCGTTGCGGCGGCAGAGGCCATCAGTTCGGCTCCTGCTCGTCCGCCACCTTGTCCAGCGATGCCTTGCCCGATTTGGTGTTGACCGTGGTGGTAACCGACATGCCGGGCAGCAGCAGGGCCAGCGTATTGGCCCGGGCATCAATCGAAATACGCACTGGCACGCGCTGAACGATCTTGGTGAAATTGCCGGTCGCGTTTTCCGGCGGGAGCAGGGAGAATTGCGCCCCCGTGCCCGGTGCAAAGCTTTGCACCTTGCCGTGCAGTTCCACACCGCCCAGTGCATCAACCTCTATTGTCACGGGCTGGCCAACCCGCATCATGCCAAGCTGGGTTTCCTTGAAATTTGCTTCGACGTAAAGCTTCTGCACCGGAACGACCGACATCACACGGGTGCCTGGCTGCACGAACTGTCCCATTTCAACGGTCTTGTTGCCCACACGCCCTGCCGTGGTGGCGCGGACAATGGTGGACCCCAGATTGACATTCGCGGTGACGCGCTGCGCCTCACCCCCTTCGGCCCTAGCTGTGGCCTGGGCAATCTGCGCCTGAAGCGAGCCAACCCGACGCCGGGCAGTGTCAACGTCAGCTGTGCGCGTGGCCACGGCGGCCTGCGCCCGTGCCAGCTGATTGCGTTTTTCCGCGTAGGTTTCGCGTGATTCCGCGCCGGTGGCGGCCAACGATTTGTATCTCTTCTCTATATCTGTTGCCAGGGTCAGATCGCTTTGCGCTGATGCCAGTTGCCCCATGGCGGAGGCCACGGCGGCCTGCTGTTCAGCAATTTGTGCCTTCAGGCTTTGTGCATCGGCCCGGGCGGCATCAATCTGGGCTTGGGCCTCCGCAACCCGAGACTTGTAATCGCGGGCATCAATGCGGAACAGCGGATCACCGGGTTTGACGGCCTGATTGTCAATGACATAGACCTGATCGACATAGCCGCTGATCTTGGGGGCAATCACCACGGCGTCAGCCTGAATATAGGCGTCATTGGTGCTTTCTTCATACCGGCCGACCGTCCAGTAATGGAACAGCCCCACCACTGCCGCAATGGCAATGACGATGACCGCGATAATCAGCGCAATTCTCACGCCTGGCCGGTTAAGCGGGGATGGCCGGAGCGTATTATCTGCCGCGTCAGTCATATCCTCACTGGTGGTTGTTTCTGTCACTGTCCGAAATCCTTGCACACTGCCTGTACATTGATGCTTCGAGTTGGCAGATGGTCCCAACCGGCATATATTGCAATAGCATATATTGAGGTTACTCTGAAATAGGCGGGTGGCAACTGCAATGACCGATATAGAATCCCTCGTAACCGGATATGTCGAAGTTTACCGGCAGCTTACCCGAACCCTCGATCAGCAAATGGCGCGCAATGGCGCATCGCTGGCCCGTACAAGACTGTTGCTGTTCCTGATAAAACGAGGGCCGATGCGGGCGATCGACATCGCGGATTTCCTTGCCCAGGCCCCCCGCACGGTTACACAGGCGATTGACGGGCTGGAACGGGATGGTCTGGTGGAACGTCTGCCAGACCCGACGGACCGACGCGCAAAGCAGATTCGTGTCACTGCCAGTGGTGTAGATGCTGCGGCCAAGACCGAACCGATGCGTCGTAAAATTGTCGACCAGACATTCGGCACGCTCAATGAGGAAGAGCGTGAGGTCTTACAGGCAATCCTGACCAAATTGCTGCAAAGCCTGCAGACGGGAAATCCCGCCCCATAAACCGGCCAGTGTCATAACTCTGCCCGGCTGGGTCACGTCAAGGTTGATAGGGGGCAATTCATGTGAGCGTCTGCAATGCGGAGCGGCAGATTTGTAGCGGTATTTCTCATGACCTCGTTATGCAACAAAGGCTATCAATGACACCTTGGATTTTCAGGGTTTTATAGCGTATCTCCTCCGTGATGCTTGATACATTCAAACGCTCGATACTCGTCTTTGCATTAGCGGCGCTTTTTGCCCTGGCCATCTGGAAGGACTGGTGGTGGCTGGCGGTGCCGAGCGGCGGGCTTGTCCTGCTCGGCCTCTATGACTGGTTCCAGCGCGGCTGGACGGTGACTCGCAATTTCCCGATCGCCGGTCACATTCGCCAATTGGCCTATCAGTTGCGGCCCTATTTGCGAGCCTATATTGTCGAGGACGATCTGGGCGGAACGCCTTATTCCTACGAAGCGCGTCATCTGGTCCATGCTCGGGCCAGAGGTTCCAGCGACACGCATCCCTTCGGAACCGAGCGCGATGTCGAGGCAGCCGATTACCACTGGATCACCCATTCGGTTTCGCCATGCGACACGCCCGATGAAGATCCCAGGGTCATGGTGGGCAACAGCCAGACGAAGCAGCCCTATTCCGCCTCGATCATGAACATATCGGCGATGAGCTTTGGCGCGCTTTCCGCAAACGCAGTACGAGCGCTGAATCTGGGGGCGAAACTGGGCGGGTTCTACCACGATACCGGTGAAGGCGGATTCAGCCGCTATCACCAGGAAAACGGTGGCGATGTTGTCTGGGAGCTGGGGTCGGGCTATTTCGGCGCGCGCACCGGCGACGGCAATTTCGATCCTGAAAAATTCCGGGACAAGGCCGCCCACGATCAGATCAAAATGACCGAAATCAAGTTGAGCCAGGGGGCCAAGCCGGGCCATGGGGGCTTGCTTCCCG
>JAGREQ010000449.1 GCA_020446465.1 Novosphingobium sp.
CGGCGAATCATATGTGCCGGCCAGGGAAAGGCACGGGCGATACCCTCGGCAAAACGGCGCATTTTCCCGAGCTGTTTCAAGTCACGTGCTAGCTGAACACGATCCACATAAAGGCCCATATCCTCAAGACAAGCGTTTGCCGCAATGCGCCCCGCCACTTCAGCGCCCTCCGCGCCAAGTATGCTCTTTCCATCGCCGGCAAGATAGAGCTGCGGGCCAGCACGCCCTTCGTCGCTGCAGCTTGGAAGCCACTGCCCCCAAGTCTCCGACCAGTCAAATCCGGCACCGGCAAGATCAGCTAGCGCCGTCTCGGCGCGCAGATGCCACCCCAAGGCAACCACGTCGCATTTTGTTACCTTAGTGCGCCCGAAGCCATCAACCCAGTGCATGGCGGTGGGGCCCCGCACGTCGGATTCAATGCCCTTTAGCGTCACACCCGCATGATAGCGTCTGCCCAATTGTGCACGCAAACCAAGCCCGCGCGCGGTCACGCGGGGCCGGGCCAGCGCCATTTCCAGCCCGCCACGTATCTGCGACCAAAGCGGCGCGGTGTCCAATACCGCCGCAACTTGTGCACCGGCCTTCAGCAATTGCGCGCCCACCAGTGTGAGCAAAGGTCCGGACCCCGCTAGTAAAATGTTTCGCCCTAGCGCGATCCCTTGTCCTTTAAGCGCGATCTGGGCCGCGCCCAAAGTGTAAACGCCCGGTGCCTCCCAGCCCGGCACAGGCACCACCCGGTCCATTGCGCCCGTCGCAAGGATCAACTGGTCATAGGTAATCGTCTCGCCAATCACGGGGCCAACCAAATTAGCTGCACCACCCGAAAGCCCAACAACTGTTCGATTCGGCAAATAGATAACGCGGTCCTGAGCAACCAGTGAGTCGAATAGCTGATGCAAAGCGATCGCTTTGCCGGCTTCGCTGCCATAGAGCAATTGCGCCGATCGGGAAAATTCTTCGGGCGGACGCCGATAGATTTGTCCGCCAGCTCGCGCTCCTTCATCCACAACAACAGGACGGATCCCGGCCTCGACAAACGTGGCAGCGGCGCGGATTCCCGCAGGGCCCGCGCCGACGATTAACACGCGCGTCATGATTGTTCCCGCGGCCAGCTTTTCGGGGGTTCCGACAATAAACGCATCCCGACTTTGACAAGCGTGGAACAGGCCCTGAAACGAGGGCCTTCCTCCTGCCAGACCCAGCAATCCTGACACGCGCCCATAAGGCAGAATCCAGCGCGCCGCTCCGCACCGAATTCAGAACCTCGCAGGCTTCCGGCTACCAACAACACCGCCGTCAGAACTGTATCGCCCTGCATGGCCTGCCGCTCGAACCCGTCGAGAAAAAAAATTAAAGGGTCGCGATCGGCCTCAGCCAGCCGGACCAGTCGCCCTTGCTCATTGATGCCGCTCACCGCCCTCACTCAGCCGCGATTGCGGGTGTCGCGGCATGCGGCACATCAGGGAAACGCACACATGTTTCTTCGAAAGCTTTTTGCACACCATCGGCGCCGGTCCGCCCCGGCATCCTGCGGAAAATCTCGGTCTTGACGAAAAACCGCCAATGGATCGGTAACGTTGCCAGCAGCGCGGTCAGCGCGTCATAAGCGGCATCATTCCATTGCGTCTCGTATTCGTCGCGTTCAGGGCCAAAGTGAAAATGCCCGGTATGCCGAGCCGCTTTGGCGCGCAACGCCTCCGTCTCAGCCTCGTTCACTTCTCCATTTGTCAGAACAACGCCATATTCACGCCGTGCCGCATCTACCGAAACATACCGACGTGCCACGTCATTGGCCACCCGCCA
>JAGREQ010000450.1 GCA_020446465.1 Novosphingobium sp.
CCGCGCGGCCCAGTTTCACGCTGAGCAGCGTTAAGGCACGCATCTTGTTCTGCCGCTTTTCGATGCGATCGGCCAAGGCAGCAGCCGCCGGAAGCTCGCGCTTCAGCAATACAGCCGCTTCGCCGAAAGCCCACTTCAAATGCGGATTGCCGATCTTGCTTCCCCGACCAATCCGCCCCCGGCGTCTTGAAGAACTGGTTCCATTTTCAGCTAACGACGCCCTTGTCGGAGGTGTGGTCGACGCTGAATGCGAAGCTTCGCAGGCGTTATCAGTATTGCGGCATCAATGACAATTGGCCCAGTTTGCTGGTGTATCGTGAGCGAGGCCGAAGCATGGCGAGATGTCATTTCAGTCGACGGAGTCAAAAGACGCGAGTGACCTGGGACGCTTTCAAGCGGTACATCACTCGCCACGGTTTGGCGAATCCGACGAAGTTAACGGACCTGATCGCGATGGGGCGAGTCGCTGGGAATGTTTTAGGTGACAAGTGACGTCGGTTGATGGTAGCAAAGCCTCATGAAATTCGACTGCTTTTACCGCCATTCTCCTCATGTTTCGCTGTAAATCGTTGCGGAAACATCTTTTGTGGCATTTTGTGAACGGTTACAATAATTACTTTGCATTATCCATCTAACTACTTAGTGCTGCGTTACACCTTGATTTCAGGGTTTGCCCGTTTCGTGAGTCGGGCGGCGAGGAATGAGGAATGCAGGGCGCACCCCGGGGCCTTACGGCCTTTATACACCCTAATCCTTAGCTGCAACGCAGCATTAGCCCCGCCTTTCCCGCAATTCGACTTGCACAACTCGGCACCCCATCCCCTCAACCTTTGCCAACTTCCCGTGTTTTCACGAAGAGACAAGCAATGATCGATCGTAGAAACATGCTGCAAGCAGTTGCCGCCGGTGCGGGTGCTGCGCTTAGCTCCAGTCTTATCACGGGCAACTTGCAAGCTGCCGCGGTGACAAACGCAGCGCCTACATCTGGCTCGCCCAAGCGAATTGTCTTCTTTATGCAGAACCAAGGCTTTGATCCGGCGACCTGCATTCCAGAAGGGATGAGGCGTAGCGGCTCGCTGGCGAAAGCCAAACTTCCTGAACCCATCAGCCCTCTGGAACCCTACAAGGAACGTCTGCACATTATCAACGGGCTGCATGGCATCCATACGAGTCCCTCACATAGCGCCTTCTTCGGTGCGCTGGGCGGGTATCGCGGCAGTGATGGTGTGCCTCCCAGTGGTCCCACGATCGACTACGAACTTAGCAAGGTTCTGCCACAGACATTGCTGCCCCATCTGTGCATCGGCATGGACTCGATCGAAAACATGAAGACCAAGCCGACGATCGCCACGTTGTCGGCCAGCGGCGCAGGACAGCCGATCTTCATGCATTCGAATCCGAATCATCTTTACCAAATGCTTTTCGGCGGCATTTCGACAGGCAACATTCGACTCCAGCATGAAGCCCGATCGAATGTGTTCAATCAGGTCGAAAAGCTGGCCGCCACCAAGGGTCGATCGCTTCCCACAGCGGACCAGCAACGCTACGGTCAATTCGTCCAGGGATTCCAGGATGTGAACGGCCTGCGTGATCGCCTCGACACCGTTGCCGATCACCTGCGCAAGTTCGCGCCGACGGTCGACGAGCGATACACCAGCCCGGAGTTCGAAACCGACTGGCACGATTGTTTGTTAGACCTCGGCATTTCCGCGCTGACGTCGGGTATTACCAACACGCTGACCATTGGTTCAGGCCGCGGCGAGATCTTCGGCGCATGGAAGGGGCTGGGCGTCGACCA
>JAGREQ010000451.1 GCA_020446465.1 Novosphingobium sp.
TGGCCCTTGTCCGGGGATGTGGCGTGTGCCGCAACCCTCTCATGTCATCCCGCACGAGCGTAGCGAGACGCGGGACCGCTCTCCGTATCAAAAGGTCCCTGATCGCCTTCGGCGTCCGGGAAGACAGGGAATTTCCAGTGCGGTTTCGCACGACGCACTACGGAACCAGCAGCATCGATCCTGTTGCAAGGCCCGCTTCAACGTCGCGATGGGCTTGAGCTGCATCTTCCAGCCGGTAGGTTCTGCTGATTTCCACCTTGATTGCGCCGTCCAGAATCAGCTTGAAGAAGTTTGCGCAATTGCGGCGCAGATCTTCCGTTTTAGCCATCTGAAAGGAAACCGCCGGGCGGCAAACGCTGAGCGAGCCCTTGGCGGCACACCACAGGAGGTCAATGGGCGGGACATGGCCGGAGGCATTACCGTAGTTCACCAAAGTGCCGAACGGCCGGACGCAATCCATCGACTTGACGAACGTGTCCTTGCCAACACCGTCGTAAACGGCGTGTACGCCTTCGCCGGTCAGGCGTTTGACTTCCGAAACGAAATCCGTCTCGCGATACAAAATGACCTCGTCACACCCGTGGTCCTTCGCCACTTTCGCCTTGGCTTGCGATCCGGCTGTTCCGATGACACGGGCGCCCAGATGCTTGACCCATTGCACCAGCAGAAGCGATACGCCCGCCGCCGCAGCGTGAATGAGGATCGTGTCGCCGGGTTTCGGGACATACATGTGCTCGACGATACTGGCGGCAGTCATGCCTTTGAGCATGCTGGCGGCGGCCTGCGGCTCGGTGATGCCGTCGGGCAGCTTGACGAGCCGGTCGGCGGGGACAACCCTTTGTTCCGCATAAGCGCCGGTGTTGTGATAGAACGGCCCGTGCATACCGACATAGCCGGCGCGGTCTCCCGCTGCGAAGTCCGTAACGCCGGGACCGACGGCTTCGACAATACCCGCTGCCTCATTGCCTGGCGTCAGCGGCATTTTCATTGGCTCGGGATAATAGAAGCCGCCGCGGCGCACGTTGATATCGGAAAAATTGATGCCGATAGCCGTGTGGCGGAGGCGGACCTCGCCGGGGCCGGGAACGGGCAGGTCCATCTCGACCCATTGCAGGACTTCCGGTCCGCCGTGATTTTCGATGCGAATGGCTTTCATCTGATGCACTCCAGTTTGCAGGGTTTTAGAGCATCGTGCGAAACAGTGGCTACCGGTTTTTTCGCGAATAACGATGCTCACCTCTTTGGAATCGATCAGCTTTGTGCCTTCAAATGCATCGATTTGAAAGCACGCTGATTGACTATGTCCGCGCCAGGAACAGAAAAGCGGCGGCGACCGATACCAGACCGGTCACGCAGGCAGGGCGTTTTTCTTGACTTCTATACATTCATAAAATAGAATATGAAAAAGAAGAAGCAGACATGGCAAGGATCTGACAAGGATCTGGCGAGATGGGAGTGGATTTCTCTATTTGGCTAATTTCATGTGTAGAATAGGCCGTTACGTTCGAAATCCGTCCAGATCGAAGCGAAAAAGCCAAATTCGATACGGTTTCGCCCTCTTTAAGCCATGGTTGTGAACACTTATATGCACGGTAGCGGTCGGCGCTCAGCGGCCGCGGACGGTCTGCCTGAAAGGGGACCAGAGGAGAAACAATGTCAGTAGCTTTGCCAGTCATTTCGTCGGAAAGCGGTCTGAACCGTTATCTGGCTGAAATTCGCCGGTTCCCGATGCTGGAGCCGCAGGAAGAATATATGCTCGCCAAAAACTGGCGAGATCACGGGGACCGCGAAGCG
>JAGREQ010000452.1 GCA_020446465.1 Novosphingobium sp.
TCCGCAGATTTCTGCCCCCGCCCGGTCCGCGCCATATTCACGCGTGCGGCTGATCGCCATTTGCACGATCATCGCGGCAAACGGCGCGAGGAAAACTGCCAGCAAGCCCGCCATGGCATTGCCATTCTGACGGCCTGCCCCAAAGAACAGACCGAAATTGGCAATCATGGAAATGGCCCCGGCAATCGTCGCCACCATTGTCATGATAAGCGTATCGCGGTTGCGGACATGCCCCAGTTCATGGGCCATCACGGCAGCCACTTCGTCCCTGCTCAACATCGCGAGCAAGCCGGTCGTCGCCGCAACGGCAGCGTTTTCCGGATTGCGTCCAGTGGCAAAGGCATTGGGAGCGTCCGTCTGGACCAGATAGACTTTCGGCATCGGCAGCCCTGCATTTTGCGCGAGGTCGGTCACAATTCCATAAAACTCCGGCGCAGTGCGAGCATCGACTTCTTGCGCGTTATGCATCCGCAGCACGATCTTGTCCGCGTTCCAGTATGTGAACACGTTCATACCCGCCGCAACGATCAGCGCGATCATCGCACCGCCCCTGCCGCCAATTGCAAAGCCCACAACCATGAAAAGCGCCGTCAGCGCGGCCAGCAGCATGGTTGTCTTCAATCCGTTCATCACTGTCACCGTTAGCAGTTGATATGGAACCTTTTGTGTCCCTGAAATGTAGGTATGCACGAACCTTATACAATGGATTTTGCAAGAACCGCAGGGTGGAAAGACAGTTCACGGCAATGCGAAAAATCTACCTTGCCGGCGGTGTTGCAGCCGTTTGCCTCGCGATAATCGGCATCATCCTGCCAATCGTGCCGACGGTGCCGTTCCTGATTCTGGCGGCCTGGTGTTTCGGGAAATCAAACCCGCTATGGGAACAGCGCCTGTTGCGTCACCCGCACTATGGCCCGCACATCCGCGCGTGGCGGGAACGCCGTGCGGTTGCACGCATCGGCAAATGGGGCGCGACGGGTGCTTTTGCCGTCAGCATCGTCATCGGCATGTTCGTGCTGACATGGCCCTGGGTTGCCATCCCGCCGGGTGTGGCCGTGCTCGTCCTGCTGTGGCTGTGGAGCCGCCCCGACGCGTGATGCGGCTATCCCATCCCTGCATTGCCGACGACAAAGCACGCCGCGGCAATCAGCAACCCGGCTGTCCGGTTTGAACGGAACCGTTCGAGCGCATTGCCCCCGTCCGCAGCGTCCAGCATCACAACCTGCCAGGCAAGGTGGAGAGCAGCAGGCAACAAGGCCAGCAAGGCCACCCAGTCTTCTCGTAACAGCCAGAACGCTACGCCCCACAAAACAACGGCGATTGTGTAGAACAAGGCCACGCCTTCCCTGACCCGGCGACCCATGCGCAAGGCGCTGGAGCGGATACCCACAAGCGCATCGTCTTCCCGGTCTTGCAGAGCGTAAATCGTATCATAGCCGATGACCCAGCAGACCGTCCCGGCATAGATCGCGGCGAGCACGTCCAGCCTGTCGGCTCGCATGGCAAACCAGCCAACAGGCGCGCCCCACGTAAAAACCAGCCCAAGCCATGCCTGAGGCCACCATGTAATCCGCTTCATGAAGGGATAGGCGGCTACCAGCGCCAGACTTCCCAGTGCGACCAGTTGCGCCTGCCAGCGCAGTTGCAGCAGCACGCCAAGCCCGATCAGGCACAAGGCGATCAGCCATGCCCAGGCCCGTTTCCCGCTTACCCTGCCGCTTGCGACGGGACGCCTCGCCGTGCGCGCCACTTGCCGATCAAGGTCAGCATCGACAATGTCGTTATAGACGCACT
>JAGREQ010000453.1 GCA_020446465.1 Novosphingobium sp.
AATGCGATAAATCAAAGTTCTATAGCGTTTCTTCCGATTCAACCTTTTCGCGAGACACCATAGTATCCAGTGTAGTCGGCTCTGGCGGTACACTGCAGGAAATGCGGCAGGTTCAACTCTCCTTCGCCCAATTTCAGAAACTTCCGTTCGCGCTTTGGCCTATGGGTGCCGCCTGCATCGCGGTTGCAATATCGCTGACATCGCCGCGAAGGCGCATCAGGGCGTCGGTATCGAACTGGGGCACGCAATCGAGCACGGTCCTGCGCGCCGCTTCGTAAAAATGGCGCAGCGCACCCGCGACGTCGTTTTCGCCGCTGACACCCATTTGAAGGGCAGTGATGGCCGAGAGCGCGCGGGTAAGCGACCGGCTCCGTAACATGTTGTCGTCAATGCGATCGGCATGAACAGCGGTTCCCAGCGCACCAATGAGCTGTTCGTAACAAAGGTGCACAAGCTGGGCCGTGTCAGAGACTTCGATGCGGGCATCGAAGGCCACCTTGTGATAGGCTTCATGCGGATTGGCGAGAGGGCGCATCGTCAGTTGCTCTTGTTGTTCCAGATGGCAATCTGGTTTTGCAGGAACGAGAGCGTCGCCTGCGATGCGCCAATGCGGCTTTCCGAAATGGCGAAGCGGGCAGTCAGCCGTGTGCGCAAGGATTCCTGTTTTTCTGCGAGTTTTGACTGGTCCTCGTCAGTCTGGCGCAGTTGTTCAGTATAGCGGTTGATTGATCCGGCCAGCGACCCAGGGTCGCCCGGTGTGCTGGCTTTGCGCGAAATGCCGTCAATCGTGGCATAGACACCGTAGAGACCCGTGGTGAACATGGCTGCCGCCGCTTCAGGGTTGTTTGCAAGAGTTTCCTGCAATCGTGCTGTATCAAAGGAAAAGCTGCCGTCCCGCCCTGTCTTCAGACCAAGATCGGACAGTGTGCGCGGTGTGCCGTCAGGCGCGTTGGGCATGATGACAGTGCCTGCCAGTGAAGAGAAGGCGCGTTGCAACGCGCGCGCGCCGCCATCACGGGCCAGATCACCGCTTTTCGGGTCGGTTGCAGCGCCCAGTTCGGTCGCGATTTCGTTAAGCGCCGTGGTCAGATCCTGCATGACGCCGGTAATCGCTTCTGCCGGGTTGGAAAAGGTGATGGTCGCGGGCGTTCCGGTGTTGGTGGCGGTGAGGTCCAGTGCAACCCCCGGAATTGCATCGACGACGTGATTGCTGGCGGCGGTCATATCCAGCCCGTCAACCTTGAACGTCGCATCCCCTGCGGTTGTCAGCAATTGCCCGCCGGTTGCGCCGGGCGCCCAGACAAGAGAGGCTAGCCCCGGCTCGCCCGTGTCTTCGGCCACGTCCAGAACGAAGCCGTTGGCCAGCCCTTCATCGCCCTTCATCACCAGTTGCGCGCCATTGACCGTCTGGGCGACATAGGCCGAAACACCGGCATTGGCGCCGTTGATCGCGGCAGCGACATCGCCCAGCGATGATCCGCTGGCAATCGTTATATCAACGGCAGCGTGGGACGTGTCTTCGGTAAAGCCCGCGCCTGCCACTGTTCCAAACCGCAGCGTGATTGTGCCAGCGCCAACAGGGTCGGTGGCAGAGAGAAAGGCGTCGCTGGCGAGAGTCTGCGAGGTGGCGAGCGCGGTCACTTCCAGAGAATAGGAGCCAGTGGGCTGGCGCGTTCCTGACAGGGCGGCCTGTGCCACAGCGGCATTGCTGATGCGCGGCTGGGGCGACAGATCACCCATGCGAATGCGATCCCCCATTGATGT
>JAGREQ010000454.1 GCA_020446465.1 Novosphingobium sp.
CAGCCCGAAGACCGTCAGGACCGGGCGCCCCACAACGACGCAGATCAGGGCGAGGACACCTTTCACCCATAGCCTGACAGGCAGCAGATAAAGCCCCGCCATGGCGCTGACCGCCGCTGCTGCAAACGCGAACTGCGCCACATCGATTGACCAGTCCCCGATACGGATGGCGATCCAGATGGACGCCGCAACAATAAGGAACGGGGCGACGAGGACGAGAAAAACTGCAAGAACCGTCTTGTTTGCTGGTGGTTGCATGAAGCCTCTCCGATCAATGGCTAGTGGCCATTATTGCAGTGTGGCGGGATGGACAACGCCCCGCCTCCATGCCTTCCGCTCTCCCTGACGCACGGCACCAACCCAACTCCCCCCCTGCGCCCATAGAAAAAACCCGGCGGGCATGGCACCCGCCGGGTCACGTTGCGTCCGAAAGTCGGACGGCTGGGGAAAGTTATCTTAACGCAGCAGCGACAAGACGTTCTGCTGGCTCTGGTTGGCCAATGGCCTGCGCGATCATCGCCGTCGATGCCTGACCAAGGATCTGCGCCTTGGCGAGAGCAGTCGTTTCCTGGCTGTAGTCTGTATCTTCAATGCGGCTGCGCGCATCTGACAGGTTGGTTGCGTTGGTGGTCAGGTTGTTGACCGCGCTTTCCAGACGGTTCTGGCCCGCACCCAGCGTAGCGCGCGCGGCGTTCACATCGTCAATCGCATTGTCGACATTGGTGATTGTCGTGGCGGCAAGAACGTCTGTCGTCACATCAAGCGCGGTGGTGGAAAGGTTCGTCCCGTCGATTGCAGTGCTGGTAAGCGTGACAACGTCGGTTGCTGCCGCGCCGGTTGCAATATCGACGGTAACGTCCGTGCCAGCCGTGGTGCTGAACAGCGTGACACCATTGAACTGGGTGTTTGTGAGAATATCGTCGATCTGCGCCTGCAGTTCGTCAACTTCCGCATCCATGAAAGTGCGATCTTCAGCCGCATAAGTGCCGCTCTTCGACTGAACGGCCAGTTCACGCACACGCTGCAGCATATTGCTGACTTCGTTAAGCGCCCCTTCTGCCGTCTGGGCAAGTGCGATGCCGTCATTGGCATTGCGCACACCCTGGTTCATGGCGCGCACATCGGCGGTCATCTTGGTGGCGATGGCAAGGCCCGCGGCATCGTCTTTCGCGCCATTGATGCGCTTGCCGGTGGACAGACGCTCCATCGAAGTGCCCAGCATCTTGTTGGCCGAAATAGAGGCATTGGATGCCTTCATGGCCGAGATATTCGTATTGATAACAGACATTTGCTACTCCTGTATACTTCCCGAATGTCAAGCGAGCCTGACCGGCCATTCCGGCGCAGCTGCCACGCCATAGACCGGCAGACGCGAACCGGATTTAAGCCCATCGCTGAAAAAGGGGTTCGGGATACAGACGAAACAGCCCGAAAACCGGCAGCGGAACGCAACAACTGCCGATGTCCAAAAAAGCGCCCTACGCAATACTCCTACGCAGTTTCACGCAGGCTTAAATTTCACCTTCGTTTTCCATGTCGAGGCAAAACGCTCCTTGCAAACAAGGTTAATTCTAATGGGGGCACCAGTGTCAGGACCAGTATTCACCGAAACAGCGAAGATGGAGCACGCAGCACTGGTGCAGCGTGCCGTATCGATCGCTGGAACGATCCTTGGTCAGGCGAAAATACTGGTGCGCGATGCCAGCGAAACCAGTTCCCCTCCTCCCGGCTTCCGCGTGGTCTGCCTTGAACAGGGC
>JAGREQ010000455.1 GCA_020446465.1 Novosphingobium sp.
ACAGGCACGGGGCAGGATACGACGCTGGCCGAAATCGCGCGGCTGATGGAAGCGAGCGCGCAGGACCGCAGCCGCTATGTCCGCCTCGCAGACCGTGCGGCGCGGCTCTACGCGCCTGCTGTCCATACGCTCGCTGCGCTGACAGTTGTGGGCTGGCTGCTGGCAGGGGCGGGCCTGTATCATGCGCTGGTAACGGGCGTTGCGGTGCTTATTATCACTTGCCCCTGCGCGCTGGGGCTTGCCGTGCCGGTCGCACAAGTGGTCGCCAGCGGATCATTGATGCGGGCAGGCGTGATGGTGAAGGATGGCTCCGCGCTGGAACGGCTGGCCGTGATCGACCGTGCGCTGTTCGACAAGACCGGCACACTGACGCAAGGAACGGCCTTGCCCGACCCGCAGGTTCTGGCCCGGATGTCAGACCAACATGCTGCGATTGCCTTTGGCCTTGCCTCGCACAGTCGTCATCCCTTGTCGCGCAGCCTTGTGCGGGCACTGGCGCCACGCACCACCGCTGCACCGATCGAGCAGGTTGAGGAACGCCCCGGCGTCGGGGTGTTCGGTGTACGTGGCGGTGTTCCCGTGGCGCTACGCAAGCCGGATAATGCAGGTGGCAGTGCGGTTGCTCTTGAAATCGGCGCTGAACCGCCCCTTGTCATTCCCTTTGCAGACCGTTTGCGCCCGGATGCGGCCAATACGCTGGAGCGGCTCCGGGTGGCTGGAGTTGAAAGCGCGATCCTGTCAGGCGACGCACGCGTTGCGGTGGATGCGGTGGCTGATGAACTGGGCATCAGCGCCAACGCAGAATCCTCTCCAGCGGACAAGCAGCGCATCATCGGTGATGTGTGCGCCCAAGGCCATACCGTGCTGATGGTAGGGGATGGGCTGAATGATGGTCCTGCGCTGGCGGCGGCCAATGTTTCCATGGCGCCGGGTAGCGCAAGCGAAGTGGGCTTGCAGGCTTCGGACTTCGTATTCGTGCAGGATTCGCTGCTGGCCGTATCGCGGGCGCTGGAAACGGCGCGGGCAACCATGCGCGTGGTGCGCCAGAACTTCGGCATGGCGATCGTTTACAATATACTGGCTGTGCCGCTGGCGATTGCCGGCCTGGTGACGCCATTGGTTGCGGCCATCGCCATGTCGATGAGTTCGCTGCTGGTCATTGCCAATTCTTTGCGTTTGGCAAGGGCTGCACGATGAACGGACTGCTTCTTCTGATACCGCTGGCGTTGGGACTGGGCCTGATGGGGCTTGCGGCCTTTTTCTGGGCGCTCCGCAATGGCCAGTTCGACGATCCTGATGGCGCTGCGGAGCGTATTCTGATGGATGATGACGAATGAGCGCGTCCCTGCAACTCATGGCGGTTGTGGCGCTTGTGCCGGCGATGGTCGGGCCGCTGCCTGCTGCGGAAGGTTCCGTGAACGCAATCGTGCTCAGCCTGTGCAATGGCGGCACGATCACCATCCCCGGCCAATCCGCCCCAGCCGCACCCGGCACGCAGCCCTGCTGTGCCAAGGGTTGCCACAATGGCGAACGCAAACGTCAGAAAGCCGATACGATGAAAGAGGACGAGGCCTGAACGATGCCCTGGCCCTATCACCCCGATTTACTGGCAACGCCGGTCCCCCGTTACACGAGCTTTCCCACTGCTGCCGAGTTTGAACCAACGGTAAGCCATGACGATGTGGCGAGCGCGCTGGCCACAAGCACAGGCGAAGTATCGCTCTACGTGCACATCCCGTTTTGCGAAAAGATCT
>JAGREQ010000456.1 GCA_020446465.1 Novosphingobium sp.
ACCTGAAAAAGGCGGGCAGCATGAACCCCCTGTTCCTGCTCGATGAGATCGACAAGCTGGGGCAGGATTTCCGGGGCGATCCTGCATCTGCGCTGCTTGAGGTGCTCGACCCTGAGCAGAATAGCAAGTTCCAGGATCATTATCTCGAAATCGATATCGATCTGTCCGACGTCATGTTCGTTACTACGGCGAATAGTCTCAACCTGCCGCAGCCGCTGCTGGACCGGATGGAGATTATCCGGCTTGAGGGGTATACCGAGGATGAAAAGGTCGAGATTGCGCAGCGGCACCTTGTCGCCAAGCAGGTGGAGGCGCACGGCCTGAAAGAGGACGAGTTCTCGATCACTGAGGACGGCCTGCGCGACCTGATCCGCTATTACACCCGGGAAGCCGGCGTGCGTACGCTGGAGCGCGAAATTGCGCGGCTGGCGCGTAAGGCGTTACGCAAAATTCTTGAAGGCAGCGTCCAGACGGTTGAAGTCACGCCCGAAAACTTGTCGGAATTTGCCGGTGTGCGCAAATTCCGTCACGGTGTTGGCGAGGAAGAGAACCAGATCGGCGCGGTTACGGGGCTCGCGTGGACGGAAGTGGGCGGTGAACTGCTCACTATCGAATCCGTCACCGTGCCGGGCAAAGGGCAGATCAAGACGACGGGCAAGCTTGGCGAGGTTATGACCGAATCTGTTCAAGCGGCTTTTTCCTATGTTCGTGCGCGTTCTCCCGGCTATGGGATTTCGCCCAGCGTGTTTTCGCGGAAAGATATTCACATCCACTTGCCCGAAGGGGCGGTGCCGAAAGATGGCCCGTCGGCAGGCATCGGCATGGTCACTTCGATTGTCAGCACACTTGCCGGTGTGCCGGTGCGAAACGATGTTGCGATGACCGGTGAGGTCACCCTGCGCGGCCGCGTACTGCCGATCGGTGGTTTGAAGGAAAAGCTTCTCGCCGCGCTTCGTGGGGGTATCAAAACCGTTCTGATTCCGGCCGATAATGAGAAGGATTTGGTCGAAATCCCTGAAAATATTAGAGAAGGACTTGAGATCGTTCCCGTTTCGCATGTCGATGAGGTGTTGTCTCATGCCTTGGCGGGGCCGCTCGTGCCTATCACATGGTCGGTAGAGGATGACCTTGCCGCGCAGCCCGTTTCTGCTCAGGGAAGCGAAAAGGATGCTGCGCTGCGGCATTGATGAGGCTGGGCCCGGTGGTGTACAAAAAAGTGGTTCAGCGCCCGAAATCGAGGGTTTTTTTGGCTTTTACCCTTTGACAGAAGGGTAAAACCAAGCCTTTATGGCGCTCCCATTTATTAATGATTCCCATTCAACACAAACTAATGAGGGGGTTCCCACAGCATGAACAAACAGGATCTTATCGGAGCAGTCGCTGACAGCAGCGGTCTGAGCAAAGCCGACGCTTCGAAGGCAGTCGAAGGTGTATTCGACGCAATCACGAGCTCGCTGAAGAAGGGCGACGAAGTTCGTCTGGTTGGCTTCGGCACTTTCTCGGTCTCAAAGCGCAAGGCTTCGACCGGCCGTAACCCGCGCACGGGCGAAACGATGACCATCAAGGCCTCGACGCAGCCCAAGTTCAAGGCTGGCAAGGGCTTGAAGGACGCGGTCAACTAATATCGCGCACGGTCGACCGACCCTGCTGCAAATCGCAATGTGGGTAAGGGTTGCAGCTTGAACCGCCTTCAGGTGGTTCTCGTGTCGGTTGCTGGATATACAGGAAGAGAGCGAAGCATT
>JAGREQ010000457.1 GCA_020446465.1 Novosphingobium sp.
CAGGACCATCCCATCGCGACGGCGCAGATTTGCGTCGAAGCAGGTCCGCAAGGAGAAATGGCACACCGCCCCGCTCATCGTACCAGGCCGATCGGGACTTCAGGTGCAGCCGCGCGGGCGCCAATGTCACCACCAAGCGGGTCTCAAATATTTATAGTATTGATTAGTGATCAATTGTATATTAATGGCAGAATACCAAATATAAATCTAAAATAGTAAATACATGACAGAAGGAGAATTTCAATGCTGAAGAAGATTGGCCAGATCATCGTTTTCGCCGGAGCCACGCTCGGTCTCGCCACGGTCGCCAGCGCCCAGACGGCACCCGGTCTCGAGGACTTGATCGGTGCACGCGGCTCGTCAGTCGAATCCGAACTTGAAACGCGGGGCTATGCGTTTGCCGGGAACCTTGGATCGGCAACGTTGTGGTGGAACGCGCGCGCCAATAGCTGCGTTTCGGTAGCCGTGGATCAGGGCCGGGTGCAGTCGATCCAGACGGCGCCCGCCCAGGATTGCGGCCATGGCGATACCGCGCGCCATACAGCCAGTTCCGGCCATCGGCCCCACGAGAATGTTAGGGATCTGATCGGTGCGGACGCTATCCACGCGATCGACGTGCTCAGCGAATGGGGCTTCCGAAGCGTCGATGTCATCAGTGCGGACGACTACATCTATTCGACCTACTGGAAAGCTTCGACCCACGAATGCGTGCAGGTTACCACTGAAGGCAACTGGGTGACTGAGGTCGATAACGTCGATCACCATCCACGCTGCCGCTGAGGCTTAGCCGGGGTCTCACCCGCTTCGGCCATTGCCATATCAGCCTGTGCGCCAGTGCAGCCCGCAGTACCCCGTCCATCGACAGCGGGTGGTCCCGCTCGATTGACTTTTGGACAAGGCCGAGGTGCGGTTGGTGTGTGTCGGGAGGTTCTGGATTGACCGGAATGGGTTCGCGAATTGCAGTTCGTGAGCGCGAACCACCTCTTCCCTTCAAGTCAGAGCTATTTCGCTGGAAGCAGTCGTGGACAATCCGCCCTTCTCCTAACGGAGAGGGGCGGGCAAGAGCCGCGATCGACCCAGCGCGTCATGCGATACGTCGGTCAGCGGCGCCGCCCGTCATGGCAGGTTGGACCCAGCCCAAGACTTCAGCCAGCAGTGAACCGAAATCAGCCCTCTCCCTGGAACTCAAGGCTAATGATGTTGCCCGCTCCATCAGCCCGGCAAATCCAGGGGGCACCATTCGCGTTGTTCAGGAACACGGCAGAACCCTCAGACGAACCCGTGGAATTTGTCACGGCGATCTGGCTCGGCGAGACCTGAGAGTCCTGAGCAAGTCGATTTACACAGGCTTGCTCGACCTGGGCCATTGTTGCACGGCCCGGCGTAACGGCAGACGAACCCGTGTCACCGACGCAGGCCGCCAATGGAAACATCAGTGAAACGATCAATGCAGCTTCGAACCGACGGACCATTTGGTATCCTTTCACCAGTTGCATGCTGACCAGAAGATCATAGCCAGAATATTCGGGCTCCGTCATCCTCCGAGCGCCGTCTGCGACACAGATTTGCACAATCAACCGCACGCGGACCGGATCGCATGGCAAAGAAATTTGACGTCAAACGAATGGAAGAACTTTGATCCTGGACAAACAATCGAGGAATTTCAGAAATAAGGTAGAATACCGTGTTTCCCGATGAATCCCAATTGGACACGACCAATCATCTATCGGGGAACGACT
>JAGREQ010000458.1 GCA_020446465.1 Novosphingobium sp.
CAGGGTCTCGGGCAGCGCTGCGGCTTCTGCCATCGGCAATCCGGGCGGGACCGGCAGGCAATGCCCGACACAAGTCACGCAAAACTGTGCATAACCACCGCCCGGCGTCAGCGCGCAGACCTGCATCCCCAGCATGGCAGGATCAACCCCTTCGCCAAGCGCCACGATCGTCCCCGATACTTCCAGCCCCATCAAGGGTGATGCCCCCTTGGGCGGAGGATAGTTCCCTTGCCGCTGAAGAACATCAGGTCGGTTCACCCCGGCAAAGGCGACGGCAATCAAAACCTGCCCGGCAGCGGGCCGGGGAACCGGAACAGTGCCAAGGCGCAAGACATCTGCGCCGCCGGTTTCATCAAAAACAACAGCCTGCATTTCTTTGGTCAGTGCCGGTGCCATGGTCGCTCCTGCTGTGACAAAGTGGTCACGCTCTGGCCCCTCTAGGGCCATGCCCCATTGACAGCAAGGCGCTGGCACACAATGCTGTATCTCGATGAACGACGATGATCGCCCCCGTTTACGTGGCGATGCAGCCACCCACCTCTCTTCAGAGAGCCTCGACAGCTATTCGCAGGACGAGCTGGACGAACGCATCGCCTTGCTGGAAGCCGAAATCGCAAGGGTAAAAGCCCATCGCAACAAGGCCGCGGCCCATCGCGCGGCAGCCGATGCATTGTTCCGTTCGGGAAGCGGCGGTTGACGGGCCGGCTGCTCTCGCAATTTTCTTTCGCCCCACCATATCGGGCGAGACGACAGATTTCCGAATTGTTCATGCGCGGTCGTTATTCTGGCCCCGACAGCGCAGTTTTCCATGCCAGCACCTCGCCCGCACAGGGCCACCAGGGATCGTAAAATGCCGAGTTTTGCCCAGAACCTTGAGACCACGCTCCATAATGCGCTGACTCATGCTGCCGAACGCAGCCATGAATATGCAACGCTGGAGCATTTGCTGCTCGCCCTGATCGACGACAGCGATGCCGCAGAAGTCATGGCAGCCTGCGGTGTGGACCTTGCCGACCTGACAGAGGTGGTGAAGCAATATCTCGACCAGGAATACCAGTCTCTCAAGACAGAAGACAAGGCCGACCCGCAGCCGACTGCAGGGTTCCAGCGCGTGATCCAGCGCGCAATCCTGCACGTGCAATCATCCGGCAAGGATACGGTCACGGGCGCCAATGTGCTGGTTGCCCTGTTTTCAGAGCGTGACAGCTATGCCGTCTATTTCCTGCAACAGCAGGATATGAGCCGGCTTGATGCAGTCAGCTACATCAGTCACGGCATTGGCAAGGGCGGCCGAACGAACGAAGGGCAGACGCCGAGCGGGTCCGATGATGCCCCGCAATCCGAAGAAAAGGCCGAAACCAAGTCGAACGGCAAGGAGACCGCGCTCGATCAGTTCTGCGTCAATCTGAACGAAAAGGCGCTGGCCGGAAAAGTCGATCCGCTGATCGGTCGCGGCCCTGAAGTGGACCGCACGATTCAGATCCTGTGCCGCCGGTCCAAGAACAACCCGCTTTATGTCGGTGATCCCGGCGTCGGCAAGACCGCGATCGCGGAAGGGCTGGCGCGCAAGATCGTGCGGGGCGAGGTGCCCGACGTGCTCAAGGAGGCGACCATCTTCGCGCTCGACATGGGCGCGTTGCTCGCCGGCACGCGCTACCGCGGCGATTTCGAGGAGCGGCTCAAGGCCGTCATGAAGGAGATCGAGAACTATCCCGGCGCGATCCTGTTCATCGAC
>JAGREQ010000044.1 GCA_020446465.1 Novosphingobium sp.
GATATCGCCATAGCGGCGCTGTTCGAGCGTGACTTTTGCCGATACCAATTCCCGCGCGCGGGCGGCATTGGCTTCGTCGCGCACGATCAGGCGGACTTCCTGCCCGCTATCGGCCACGGCATTGGCGAAGGCCGCGATCTGTTCCTGCGCGCGGCCAAGGAAGCCCGGCCATTCGCGTTCGTCGTGTGGAAAGCCAATCCACAGCCAGTCCTGCGGATGCCATTCGGGCGGCATGGGGTATATCATGCGCCGCCTTTAACAGCCATCTGGCGAAGCGGCACAACTTTCATCACGAACAGGGCGAAATTCATCTTCTGCGTGCCAGTTGGGCCACGCCTTGCTTTGTGCCAGCATCCGGCCTGTCTGGTAAAGGATTTGCAGGTCTTCCATCACGCCGGCCCAGTCCCAGTTCGGATCGTATTCATCGCTCGGCTGGTGATAATGACGGGTTTCATAGTCCCTGGCAGCGGTGCGCCCTGCCTTGCGTCCGCCATTCACCAGATTCTGCCCGCTTTCGATATAGAGCATCGGCACGCCGCGCCGTGCAAAACTGAAATGGTCGGATCGGTAATAATGCCCGTCTTCCGGCGCAGGATCGGGTGATGGCCGCCGCCGCGCGCCGCGTAAGGCTTTTGCCAGATAGGCATCGAGGTTCGATTTGCCTTTACCAACAACGATCATGTCGCGTGCTGTCCCCGTCATCAGCATCGTATCGATATTCAGCCCGCCTGCGGTCTGCTCCAGCGGAAAGATCGGGTGCGTGGCATAAAATTCGGAACCAAGCAGGCCTTCCTCTTCGCCGGTAAAGGCAATGAAAACCTGGCTGCGCGCGGCTGGCCCAGCCGCCGTGTTGGCAGCGGCGAGAGCAACTAGCCCGGCTGTTCCGGTGGCATTGTCGATGGCGCCGTTGCAGATATCATCGCCAGTCTCGTCAGCCGGGCAGCGCCCCAGATGGTCCCAATGCGCGGTATAGAGCACATATTCATGTGCCCGCGCCTTGCCCGGCAGAACGCCGATCACATTGTGCGACATCATGCGGCGCACAGTGTTGTCGAACCCGGTGGAGATGGTAATGCCCAGCGCAACAGCCCTGAATCCGCGCTGTTGCGCCGCAGTGCCGAGGCTCGGCATATCTTTTCCCGCGGCTGTCGCTATCTGTTCGGCCACGCTTTTCTGGACCCAGCCGCTCATCAGCATAGGCTCACTATCGTTGTGCGCCGCGTCCAGATAAGTCTGCGGACCAGTCCACCCGCCTTCGATTTCGTTCCAGTCATTGGAGCCTGGGCTGGCATCGTGGATGATTATGGCGGCAGCGGCGCCCTGCCGGGCGGCTTCCTCGAACTTGTAGGTCCAGCGTCCGTAATAACTCATTGCCCGCCCGCCGAACGGGCCTTTACCGGATTTGGCATCATGGTCGGGGTCGTTGGCAAGGATCAGCGCGGTTTTTCCTCGCATGTCCATGCCTGCGTAATCGTTCCACCCTTTTTCAGGGGCATTGATACCAAAGCCGACAAAGACCAGTTCGCTGGCCTTGAGGTCGATCCGCTTGACGGGCCGGGATGTCACACCCACCCAGTCCGTCCCGAAGTCAAAGCGCAAGGGGTGGCCGTGCGCCGAGACAATCAGCGGCCCGTGCTCCTGGCCCGTGATTTCCACCATTGGCACTTTCTGCAACCACGCACCGGAATTTCCCGGTTGCAGCCCCGCGTCGATAAACCGCTGGACAAGGTAGGCTGTCGTTTTCTCGCCGCCAGCGGTGCCTGCGGCCCGCCCTTCAAAACTGTCTGACGACAAAGTGCGAACAATGCCTTCCACCACCTGTCGGGACATTACAGCGGGGGCGACGTCCGGGAACGTGATCGCCGGGGTCGGCCTGCTGCCCGCATTGCCCGCCGTTGCCATACCGATACCGGCCAGCAGCATGGCCCCGATACCCGGCAAAGCCCTGACGGCAGCAGATGGCATAAGGGGACGACTCCTGAACAATGCTTGTGCATCAAACGCTTCAGGAGGATTGGCAGAGCGCTTGCCGAACGGCAAGTCGTGCTTGATACGCATGGCCGGCTGGTGCATCGGTTGGGGATGACCACCGCAGCCGATGCAGACTGGGCAGGCGCGCTAAGTCGTGCACGCGCCCATTCACCCTTCCTTTCCAATGCGCTGGAGCGTTTGCCCGATCTGGCGGACATTCTGGCTGATGGCCGCGCAGAAGATGCGCTGGCATTTGCGCGTGCTGCCGGGGGTGATGTCGCGCCGGGAGCAGGCGATACGGCAGCAGTCCACCGCGCTTTGCGGCAGGAACGGCTGGCCACGGCGTTGGCACTGGGCATTTGCGACCTGTCCGGTGCTTTCCCTGTTGCCAGAGTGACCGGGGAGCTGAGCGCCTTTGCCGACCGGGCGCTGGATCATGCGATTGCGGCAGCAATATGCGATCGTGTCCCCGACGCAGAGCCGCAAGGCTTCAGCGCATTGGCGCTTGGCAAGCATGGCGCGCAGGAACTGAACTACAGTTCCGACATTGACCCGATCCTGCTTTACGATCCCGGTCGTCTCCCCCGCAGGGAACGCGATGAGCCGGGCGAGGCTGCCCAGCGCGTTGCGCGCAAGATCGTGGAACTGCTGGGCCGCGTTGATGGCGACGGCTATGTGTTCCGTGTGGATTTGCGTTTGCGCCCGGCATCGGAAGTTTCGCCGCTGGCGGTATCCTTCAATGCGGCGCTGACCCATTACGAATCGAGCGCGCTGGCGTGGGAACGGGCCGCCTTTATCCGTGCTCGCGCTGCTGCGGGCGACATTGCCGAAGGGCAGGCGTTTCTGGATGCCATTCGCCCTTTCGTCTGGCGCAAGAGCCTTGATTTCGGGGCGATTGTCGAAATTGGTCGCCTGACGTCGCGAATCCGCAACCACTATGACGGGCCAAAGCGGCCCGGTCAGGGGTTTGATCTGAAGCGCGGGCGCGGTGGCATTCGTGAAGTCGAATTTTTCGCGCAAACGCACCAGTTGATCCACGGTGGCCGCAATCCGGCATTACGTCAGCGCGGCACGCGCGCGACGCTTGATGCCCTTGCCGAGGCCGGACTGATCGGCACCGATGATGCCCGTATTCTGGGTGACAGTTATGACCGGCTGCGCGTGGCCGAACACCGGCTGCAAATGGTGGCCGATCACCAGACGCACAGTTTACCGGTTGATCCGGCGGCGCTTGATAATGTGGCCCGGCTTGCCGGGTTTGCCGACAGTGCTGCTTTTGTCGAGGACATAGCCGAAGTGACGGAGGAGGTGGGCGTGCGCTTTGACGCGCTGCTTGACCAGATGCACGAAGGCGCAGGCGACAGTGGGCCGGGTGCCTCGGCAACGCCTTCCGCGTCCAACCTCGACAAATTGGGTTTTTCTGATGCCGAAACCCTGGCGGCGCGGATGGAAAGCTGGTTTGACGGGCGCGTGCGGGCCTTGCGCAGCGATGCCGCCCGTTCGGCGTTTGAGGCACTGGCGCCCCAGTTGCTTGAAGCATTGGCCGCCGCGCCGGACCCGGATGCCGCGTTTCTCAGGTGGGAAATGCTGCTGGGCAATCTGCCGACAGGGGTGAACCTGTTTCGCCTGTTGCAGGCGCGCCCCGGCTTGCTCGATCAGCTTGTTAATGTGCTGGTGCTTGCGCCCCCGCTGGCGGAAGAACTGGCGCGCCGTTCCGACCTGCTCGACCAGTTGATTGACGCCAGCGCGTTCGATCTGCCCGGCGAAGTTGACGATCTGGCTGCACGCATGGCCTGGCGTGAAACGGGGGACGATTACGAAGCGACGCTGGACCGGATTCGCCGCGTCGTGGGTGAAACGCGGTTTGCGCTTGGCGTCCAGCTGATTGAGGCGGCGCATGATCCGATCGCTATTGCTCAGGCCCTGGCCCGCACGGCAGAGGCTGCAGTGCAAGTTGCCGCGCGCGCCGCAACGCAGGAGTTTGAACTTGTTCACGGGCGGATTGCGGGTAGCGAGCTGATTATCCTGGGGCTTGGCCGGTTCGGGGGTGGGGCGCTGACCCATGCGTCGGACCTTGACATCATTTACCTCTTTTCCGGGGAATCGGGCGCGGAATCGGACGGTCACCGCCCGCTTGGCGCAACGCACTACTTCAACCGCCTCGCCCAGCGCGTCAGCGCGGCGCTGAGCGTGCCGACGGCCGAAGGTGGCCT
Source organism: Novosphingobium sp. (assembly GCA_020446465.1). Taxonomy (GTDB): domain Bacteria; phylum Pseudomonadota; class Alphaproteobacteria; order Sphingomonadales; family Sphingomonadaceae; genus JAWKXU01. The sequence goes on from JAGREQ010000044.1 coordinate 4,185, forward strand.
TTACGAAGTCGATACCCGCTTGCGGCCGCAAGGGGCGCAAGGCCCGCTCGCCGTCAGTATTGACAGTTTTGCGCGTTATCAGCGGGAGAGCGCATGGACGTGGGAGCACATGGCGCTCACCCGTGCGCGGGCGCTTTATGGGCCGGATAAGGCGCGGCAGGAACTGGGCGGCATCATTTCCGAAGTGCTCTCTACGCCGCGCGATCCGGCGCAACTCGCCAAAGACGTGCTGAAGATGCGGGCGGAAATGGCCACGCACAAACCGCGAAAGGGTGCGCTGGATGCGAAACTCGCGCGCGGGGGGCTGGTCGATCTGGAATTTGTGGTCCACTTCCTGCAATTGCGTGATCGGGTCGCCTTTTCCGCCGATCTTGGCGATGCCGTGCGGGCGCTGGGCGATGCAGGGCTGGTCGCAAGGGATCTTGCCCACGCGCATGATTTCATGACCCGGTTGCTGGTTGCTTCGCGCCTGCTTGCGCCGGACCTTGCCATGCCCGGTGCGGCGGCGGCCGGGGTGCTGGCGCGGGCCTGTGGCTGCGAAAATATCGATGCGCTCTTGCAAACATTTGCCGAGGCGCGGCAAGAAGTGGCCAAGGCCTGGCAAGCGGCTTTCAATATCAAGCTGGAGATTGACGATGAGTGATAGCTTCGCAGTCGGTGACACGATGCCCGATATTGCGATGGAAACGCCCGATGGCGGTTCGGTAAAAGTATCCGATTTTCGCGGACGCAAGCTGGTGCTGTTCTTCTATCCCAAAGACAACACCCCCGGTTGCACGACCGAGGCGAAAGATTTTACCGCATTGTCGGCACAGTTTGCGGCAGCGGGGGTGGATTTGCTGGGCATCAGTAAGGATTCGCCGAAAAAGCATCTCAATTTCATAGCCAAACATGATCTCACGACGCCGCTTGCGACTGATGCCGAACAAGGCGGGCTGTCCGATGAACTGGGCATCTGGACTGAGAAAAAGAACTATGGCCGCACGTATATGGGCATGGTCCGCACCACTTACCTTGTCGATACAGAAGGCAAGATCGCGCAAGTCTGGAACAAGGTGCGCGTGAAGGATCACGCGGCGCAAGTGCTGGAAGCTGCAAAGGCGTTGTGACGCCAGCCATGGAACCGGCCAATCGACAAGGCGTGGCGCAGGCCATTCGTGGTGCGCTGCTGACGCCAGACCCTTTTGCCAAAGTCATGGCAGCAAGGGCGCTGGCACGTGACTGGCGTGCGGGAAAGCTGGTGTCTGCCTTTGATGTGACCATGCCGGATCGCCCCGCGCGGCCCGACAGGCCGGAGCTTTTACGGCCCGCACAAATGCCCCGGCGAAGGAAGGGCGGGTCCATGCAGACGCGGATCGCACTGTGGCACGCACTGGCCCATATCGAGTTCGTGGCGATTGATCTCGCGCTCGACATGGCAGGCCGTTTCGGCGGTGAAATGGGCGCGGACTTTGTGGCTGACTTCCTTGCCGTGGCAGCGGATGAAGCGATGCATTTTGCGATTCTGGACCGCAAGCTGCGCGTCATGGGCAGCCATTATGGCGCCTTGCCTGCCCATGATGGCTTGTGGGAGGCGGCGGAGGAGACGCGCCATGACGTCGCTGCGCGCCTCGCCGTGGTGCCAATGGTGCTGGAAGCACGCGGTCTTGACGTCACCCCGGCCACGCTGGAGCGGGTGCGCGCATCGGGCGATGAAAGGGGGGCGCGAATCCTCACACGAATCCTTGACGATGAAATCCGGCACGTCGCAATCGGGACAAGGCATTTCATCGACGCGTGCGAAAGGCGCGGCAAAGTGCCGCAAGACTTCTGGAAAACGCTGGTAAAAACGCACTTTCGCGGCACCCTGAAGGCTCCATTCAACGACTCAGCGCGTCTTTCAGCCGGTTTGTCGCGGGACTTCTACGAAGCCATTGCTTGTTAGGATTTGCCCCGCATAACCATACTACACGAGATGGCGGGGGGTTCCGACCAACTCAGTAAACAGATTTTCAAGGCCGTTCCGTGCGCACCGCAACGGGTTTCGGACCGGCCTCAGGGATCGCTTTGTGCCTGCTTGCAGGCATTGAATGACAAGGATGAAAGCTGCGTGGTCGCAAAATCTAACAACCGCCGGGTTCGCATGGCGCTTTCACTCCTCGTCGGGTCTTTCGCGATTATGGCAGCACACCCTGCCGCCGCCGCTACGCCTCAGGGCGATGTACTGGATCAGTCCGCGCTTGGCGATGGCGATGCGCAGTTCCGTTCGCTCTTTGCGACCTGGACCAAACAGGCCCCAGTATCCGCACCGGTTGGCAAGGTTTCGATTCCGTCGCGTATGCCGGTTGAAAAAATCAGGCTGTCCAGCGGTTTTGGTATGCGGGAACATCCGGTTATCGGTGGCCGCCGCGCGCACAAGGGTATCGACCTTGCTGCACCGACTGGAACGCCCGTCTATGCGACGGCTGACGGCAAAGTCGAAATGGCGCAGTGGTTTTCCAGCTATGGCAAGTTCGTGAAGATCGAACACGGTGCCGATCTTGAAACCCGCTATGCTCACCTGTCGGGTTATACAGTCAGCCCCGGCCAGACAGTCCATAAGGGCGATCTTATCGGTTACGTCGGTTCGACCGGGCGCTCCACTGGCCCGCACCTTCATTATGAAGTCCGCGTGGCGGGTGAGGCTGTAAACCCGATGCCTTACATGGTTGAAACCGAAGCGCAGCAGGCCTTTGCCATGGTGCGCGATACTGGCCGCGCGATCGGCGGTTCTGAATAATCCGGGACCGTTTGCAATCCGGTTAGGCCGGACCCTGCATCAGGCACGTAAACCGCTCTATTATTTCGCCAGAAGCCGCTCAGCAATTGCGCGCACTTCCGTGCCCATGTCTTCACGTTCCAGTGCAATAGCCAGCGTCGCTTCGACAAAGCCGGTCTTGCTGCCACAATCATAGCGTTTCCCGCCAAATGTCACGGCGTGGAACGGCTGTTCTCCAATCATTCTTGCCATGGCATCTGTCAGCTGGATTTCCCCGCCTGCGCCTTTTTCCTGCCCTTCGAGTGTTCGCATCACTGCGGGCTGGAGAATATAGCGGCCAGAGATAATCTTGTTTGACGGCGCCTGGTCGACAGGCGGTTTTTCAACCAGGCCTTTCACTTCGGTCAGTGTGCCATCGAGCATGTCCAGCGTCGCGCCGGGGGCAATCACACCGTAAGATGAAACCTTGTCTTGCGGCACTTCGAGCACGCTGATGAGATTGCCGCCGACTTCGTTGTAGGCATCGACCATCTGCTTCATGCAGCCGGGCTTCCCGACCATCAGTTCATCCGGCAACAGAATCGCGAACGGATCATCGCCGACGATGGCGCGCGCGCACCAGATGGCATGGCCAAGGCCGAGCGGAACCTGCTGGCGCACGGTAATGAGATTGCCGGGGGTGAAGCGGGTCGGTTCCAGAACGCTCATGTCCTTGCCGCGTTCAGCCATCGTGCTTTCAAGCTCGAAGGCGATGTCGAAATTTTCGACGATGGCGGTTTTGCCGCGCCCCGTGACGAAAATCATCTGTTCGATTCCCGCCTCGCGCGCTTCGTCCACGGCATACTGGATCAGCGGCCGGTCGATCACGGGCAACAGTTCCTTGGGGATAGCCTTGGTTGCAGGCAGGAAGCGGGTGCCAAGGCCGGCAACGGGGAAGACGGCCTTCTTGATCGGTTTATGTGTGTTCATGCTCTGACGGGATAGGAAAGCGCGCGCCATGGCGTCAACAGCGATTGCTTCACAAATGCGTATTTCCCGCTAAACCGCGCCGATGGACAAGATATTGATCGAAGGCGGCAAACGCCTATCAGGTGCGATTCCGGTTTCCGGCGCGAAGAACTCGGCACTGACGCTGCTGCCATGTGCTTTGTTGACTGATGAACCATTGACGCTGCGCAACTTGCCGCGCCTTGCAGATATTGATGGTTTTCAACATCTTATGAACCAGTTCGGCATTTCGACCACGATTGCCGGCAGCCGGCCTGAAGATTTTGGCCGGGTGATGACGCTGGAAGCGACCCGAATCACCAGCAGCGTCGCGCCTTATGAACTGGTGCGTAAAATGCGGGCCTCGATTCTCGTGCTGGGGCCGATGCTGGCGCGCATGGGCGAAGCGACCGTGTCGCTGCCCGGCGGATGCGCCATTGGCAACCGTCCGATCGACCTGCATCTGAAAGCGCTGGAGGCCCTTGGCGCGCATATCGAACTGGCGGCGGGCTATGTCAGGGCGATTGCGCCTGACAGCGGGCTTCCCGGCGGGCGTTACAGTTTCCCGGTCGTGTCCGTGGGCGCAACCGAAAATGCGCTGATGGCGGCGGTTCTGGCGACGGGCAAAAGCACGCTGCACAATGCCGCGCGCGAACCGGAAATTGTGGACTTGTGCAATCTTCTGGTGGCCATGGGCGCCAATATCGAAGGGATTGGCACGTCGGAACTGGTCGTCCACGGTGTTTCCCGCCTGCACGGTGCGACGTACAAGGTCATGCCGGACCGGATCGAGGCGGGCAGTTACGCTTGCGCTGCTGCCATCACGGGCGGTGAAGTGACCTTGATGGGTGCGCGCTTTGACGAGATGGAAGCAACCGTGCAGGTGCTGCGTAGCGCGGGCGTTATTGTGGAACAGGTTGCTGGCGGGTTGCATGTGGCGACAGACGGCCCCTTGCGACCGCTTACCATATCCACTGCGCCTTATCCCGGTTTTGCCACGGACATGCAGGCGCAGTTGATGGCGCTGCTGTGCAAGGCGCAAGGCTCCAGCGTGCTGACCGAAACGATTTTTGAAAACCGCTATATGCATGTGCCCGAACTCAACCGCATGGGCGCGCATATCGAAACGTCAGGCCGCACGGCGATTGTGCATGGGGTGGAAAAGTTGACGGGTGCCGAAGTCATGGCGACCGACTTGCGCGCGTCAATGAGCCTGGTGATCGCAGGGCTTGCCGCAGAAGGGCAAACGCAGGTCCACCGGCTTTATCACCTGGATCGCGGGTATGAGCGGCTGGAAGAAAAGCTCGCCCTGATGGGCGCACAGGTGGAGCGCGTCGGCGGCGATTAACCCGGATGCTTGCGCTTTATTGCCCGCCGCCGCTGATCGCTTCCGAAATGGGGTCAGTCGTTGGCGCGGGTGATGGGGCCGCTGCGCTGTCCTGTGCCTGACTGCCGGAACGGCTGCCCGTCTGTGTGCTGTCGGTGGTTGCGGGCTTTCTGTCGTCAGCGGTTTTCAGGGATTCGGCGTCCGCTTGCGGAGCTTGTGATCGCACAGTATCGAGCGGAAGCATGGCATCGCTGATCGTGCCGTCCACGATTTCAGCGGGCGCCGTCGCGCCGGATTTTCCGGCCCCATCCTCGCCACCCGATCCGCATGCGGCAAGCAGGCCAAGCGCGGCCAGCGACAATCCCCGGGAAATAGGTGCGTTCATGTAGATATTCCGTCCTGTCATTCGTGTTCTGGCGCCGCGTTATGGCAGGAAGAACTGCCAAGTGCGGTCAGAAAGGCATCCGCCTGCGCTTGCAATGCCCGATCCCATACCTCTGGCGCAACACAAACTCCCAGCCGTTCAAGGCTGGTCACCCCATATTCGGTGATGCCGCATGGCACGATCCCGGAAAAATGGGAAAGGTCGGGGGCAAGATTGACGGAAAAGCCGTGCATCGTCACCCAGCGCCTGATCCGCACGCCGATTGCGCCGATTTTTGCTTCCTGGCCGTCGATGTCACGAGTCCAGATGCCCACCCGGCCTTCACTGCGCCAGCTTTCGACCCCGAATTGCGCGAGCGTGGCGATGACCCAGCCTTCCAGCGCATGCACAAAGCAGCGCACGTCGCGCCCACGCTGTCCAAGATCGAGCATGACATAGCCAATCCGTTGTCCCGGCCCATGATAAGTATATTGCCCACCGCGCCCTGCTTCGACGACGTCAAAGCGTGGATCGAGCAAGTCGCTTGTCATGGCGCTGGTGCCAGCGGTGTAAACGGGGGGATGTTCCAGCAGCCAGATCAGCTCGCGTGCCTCGCCCGCTGCAATGGCCCGGTTGCGCGCGTCCATTTCCTGCAAGGCATCGCGGTAAGGCACCGGCTCTGGGGCGTGGCGCCATTCGATATTGGGTGAAAGATCGGGTTGCGATGACATGGTGTTGCT
>JAGREQ010000459.1 GCA_020446465.1 Novosphingobium sp.
GTCAACCGCTGCCCAATCCGCGCTCCGATACACCGCGAATCGTCTCCGTCGGTCCCGGTGGATTCTTGCGCCAGGGGCCGGGTGATCAGCAGGCACCGATCCCGCCTGCCCCGCCGCGCCGCCTTGTTCCGGCAAAACCCAGCCCGGAAATCGCGGACAAGACAAGCCTGCTCGACCTTAACGACCGGGTGTGTCGCTGGCCGATGGGCCATCCGGGTGAATCAGATTTCCACTTCTGCGGTGAAAAGGTGAATCCCGGATTCCCCTATTGCGTCGAACATTGCGGGCGCGCCTATCAGGCGCAGTTGCCGCGCGGTGTGCGCCGCCCGCCGCCGCCGCTACCGTTTGGCGGCCCGCGCGTTCGCTAGGCAAAGATCGCCAGGCAGCACACTTTCAAGGAGGATACGACGCATGAGCCTTTCACTGTTCGATGCATTTGTTCCCAGTTGCCTTCAGATACTGGATGCCCTCGACGGGGTTCTCGACAAGGGGGAAGCCTTTGCAAAGGAAAACGGCCTTGCCGCCGCCGACCTGATTCAAGCGCGCCTATACGATAACATGCTGCCCTTTGCCTATCAGGTGAAAAGCTGCTGGGTGCATTCTGCCCTTGCCATCGAAGGGGTGCGCGCGGGCACTTTCTCGCCTGAGAGTAGCGAGCCCCCGGTCGACTGGGCTTCGCTTCATGCCAAAGTGGCCGAAGCACGCACGGCATTGAAAGCCACAAGCGCGGACGAACTGGAAAGCATGGCGGACAACGTCGTCGATTTTTCAATCAACGGCAAAGTGCTGATGACATTCGTAGGTCAGGACTTCCTGCTAAGCTTCTCGCAGCCCAATTTCTATTTCCATGCCACAACTGCGTACGACATTCTGCGCGAGCGGGGCGTGCCACTTGGCAAGCTGGACTATCTGGGGCCGATGCGCATAAAAGCCCCCGGATGACATGCAGACACAATAACTTAGCCGCATTGGCGGCACTCTTGACCCTTTCCATTCCCGCCACGGCCCATGCCGAATTGCCGCCCCCTGTCCGGGCGATGATTGATGCTGCCATTGCCACGGGCGATGCAGACAAGGTGGCCGTGGTGACAGACCTTGCCTTGCAGACCAACCCGGACGAGGCTGACGAAATTGCGGCGCTAAGGGATGCGTTCGATGCACATCAGACGAAGCTTGCCGCGCGGGCAAAGGCTGCACAGGAACAGAAAATTCGCAGCGCGGGTCTATTGGAAAACTGGTCGGGCGAAGGGGAGCTTGGGGCTTTTCGCGCAACTGGCAACAGCAGCAACCTTGGTCTTTCCGCAGGTATCAAGCTGAAACGCGAAGGGATCGACTGGACTCATAAATTCCGGGCGCTGGCCGATTACCAGCGCAGCGAAGGGGAAACGACCCGCGAACAGTTCATGGCCGCTTATGAGCCGAACTACCGCCTGTCGCGCCGCCTGTTCGCTTATGGTCTTGCACAATATGATCGGGACCGTTTTCAGGGTTTTTCAGCCCGTTATTCACTATCAGGCGGCCTTGGCTACAAGGCGATTGACAAAGAAAACATGCAACTGGCGTTCAAGGCTGGCCCGGCATGGCGCAAGACAATCCTGACCGAAGATCGTGGCAGCACGTCGGAAATATCCGGCCTTGCGGCGATGGATTTTGACTGGGTTTTTGCCAGGGGCTTGAAGTTTTCCCAATCTGCCAGTGCGTTTGTCCAATCCGGCAACAAGAGCATTACCT
>JAGREQ010000460.1 GCA_020446465.1 Novosphingobium sp.
TTGCATGACAGCCATTTGCGCACCACATTGATAAACAAGGCAACGCGAACTTTTTGCGCGAAGACATTGGAAGGCAAACCACGAAAGGAACAGGCCGATGAGCAGTCAGGTTGAGTGGACCGATTATGCAACACTTCATCGCAAGGATGACGGGGAAGGGGTGCTTTATTCGCTCAAGGCCATTCGCCATGGCACGCTGGCTGAACTTGTTGCTTTCATTCAATCCCTGCCCGATGCGGACCGCGATTCCTACGTTATAGAAAAATCTGGCGATCACCGGCTTGGTGCCGCAGAAATCCGCGCGCTGGCCGCCCGGTCTGATTATCCGGGTTGATTACCCGGAGAGTTCAGACTCAAACGGCGTAAACGCAACAGGAAACTCGTATTTTTCTATTGGGCCAGTGCTGAAAGGGCGCTTTCGCTGACTGTGGCGACTGCAGCTTTCAAAACGTCGATATTGGGCGCGGTGCCGCTGGCTTCGACCATGAAGCGATTGTCGATCATCATTCCAAACTTGCCGCGATTGCTGGCGTTGTTCCATTTTTCGGATTGCATCCGCCCATCGACGACGCCAGTGCGTTCATAACCGTCGGCATCTTCGCGGCTCTGTTCCATGCCCATTGCCGCGCCCATTCCGGCGAGGGCACCCATGGCGTTGGTGTCGGTAATGGTGAGATCGAAACGGTTATCGCCATCTTCGTATGTGCCCTGCGCGTTGCCCATTCCTGCAACAGATGTGCTTTCGATGGCTGTGCGCTGGAAGGCACCGATGGAGGCGGGCAGCAATCCTTTGAGCGATGCTGAATCAACGGCGGCGACTTTACCGCTCGCCTGATCTTCCATCCGTTTGGCGGCTTGTTCGATCTTGTCGACTTCCAGCTTGCCCATTCCCGGAATGGTGATGCTGCCCGAATCGCCGCTTTCGCTGCTGGCAAGCGGCCCCTGGGACAAGGCGCGGACACCCAGTGCGCCAGTCAGCGTTGTTGTCAGCAGCCCGAGGATGATCGAAACCACGATCGCCGCAAGAATCGTAACCGCAACGTAACCGCCTGCTTTCTCCTGCGGAATTTTCATCATCGGGCCAACGCCCGTATAGAACAGATAGATGCTGTAAAGCCCGGCAATGCCCAGAAATCCGAGCGCGGGTATAAGGCCGAAAATACCCGCAACCCATGATGCCGTCAGGCTATAGGCAACAAGCCTGAACGCACTGGCCTGATTGTCCTGCCCGCCAAACCTGGGCGCAAGGAAATTGGCAATGAACGTCAGAACGAACAGGCCGACAAAGCCCATTACAAAGGTGACAACGGCTGTGCCCAGCCCGCCCATCAGACCGGGGCGATAGGAAAAGCCGAACGCGCCATATCCAAAAACCTGTCCGCCAATGAACCCGGCAACCGGGCCTATTGCTATCAACGGCAAAGCGTAAGTCGTGACAATGTCACCGACTGACTTGTTCTCGCTCTGGATTTTTGGCCATTCTTCCCCCGGTTTGAGGAGAATGCCCTTAACGCGCGTAATTAGATCGGAACTCTTGTCGGGGCTGCCCGGTATGCCGTCCATCGTTATCCTCCTGTTTGAAACGAAAGGCTGTGACCCGGATTGTGTTCTGTCTTGTTTGCATGACAACAGATGTGCGCCCGATTTGCAAAGCATTGCTGCATCGTGCGCATATTTTCCCCAGAGTGATGGGGGCGTTTGCTTGATCGCACAG
>JAGREQ010000461.1 GCA_020446465.1 Novosphingobium sp.
TTGAGGTATTTTGGCGCTGCGCTCTTCCTTGTGATTGATGATCAATAGATCAGCCCGCGCCGAAATCAGTCCGGCATGCAGTCGCGTGCAAAGTGCAACCTCATCGTTGGCAATTTCGATTGCCTTGGATGCAGGAATCCATTGTTCGGTCATGGCCGCCGATAATCGTTGCCGAGCGGCTGGCATGCAAGCAAGTTTGCGGCTTTATCCCCTTAGACGAATGATCTCCGCCCCCTCGCGGAGTGGTCCGTCGCGCAGCACTACCCCGCCTTCTTGTCAGGCAATGGCACCACACTGCCCTTGCCGACCGGGCCACTGACACAAAATCGCCCCCACGCCTCCATCAGCTTCACCCGCGCACCCTGCTGGCCCGGCGTGCCCAGATAGGTTGTGCGGCGATAAGCTGCCTGCACCGCGTCCGGCGTTTTATGCGCCAGCGCCGCTTCAACTACAGCATCGGCAAAGCCTTCGTTCGCAGCCCAATCGGTTAGAGCGGAGCGGAAGCCATGAACGTGGAATGGTTCGCTCATGTCGCGCAGCACCTTAAGCAACGTCATGTCCGACATCGGTTTGCCCGCTACGCCGGGGAAAACAACATAGCTTTCAGACAGGCGCAAAGCATCGGCCTTAGCGAGCACCGCCAGGGCCGCGTCCGACAGCGGGACGATATGTGCCTTGCCCCGCTTCATGTGATCGGCGGGAATCGTCCACAGACGCGCTTCAAGGTCAAATTCGGCCCACGTCGCCAACCGAACCTCTTGGCTTCGCACACCTGTCAGGATCAAGAGTTCGAGCGCCAGTCGCCCAAATGAAGGTTTGCGGCGCAGGGCAGTGATGAAACCCGGCAGAGCAACATAGGGCATCGCTTTGCGGTTTTCCCGCGCCTTCACCTGCCGGGGCAGACCACGCCCCGCTTTCAAGCTACCATTGCCCGATGGCGCTTCGCGTGAACGCCAGCCCTTGGCATGAGCATAATCGAGCACGGCACAAATCCGGTTGCGCACTTGCCGGGCGGTTTCGGGAATCTCCTGCCATATCGGCGTCAGTACGGTGATTATGTCAGCGGCGGCGATTGCGCCGGTCGGCATATCGCCAAGTTTCGGGAAGGCATAGTTTTCCAGACTGGCGAGCCACTGGCGGCCATAGACGGCGCTTTTCCAGCCAGCTTCGTTTTCGGCGTGGTATTGGCGCGCGGCAACGCGAAAGGAAATCTTGGCCGCCGCTTCGTCCTTTCTCTCAGCCAACACATCGCGCTTTCCAACCTTGACTGCGTTGCGCAGTTCGTCAGCCTTTGCGCGTGCTTGCGCCAGCGTGACTGTCTTGGCACTGCCCAGCCCCATGTCTTGGCGCTTCCCATCGCGCTGGATTCGCACAAGCCATTGCGCACTGCCTGCTCCGCCAGCGCGATCAGCACGTACTTTGAGAAATAGCCCGTCCCCATCCTGATAGGTGCCGGGTTTCAACAGATTCGCCTTAACCGCCGTCGCCGTAAGCCTGCCCATTTCGCCCCACACTTTCTAGCCCGGCAAAAGAGGGGAAAAATGTGGGGCAAGCCAGATTCCGCCCCACATTTGCCCCACACTTGCATCCAGCTGCACGCAAACAGCAGCGAACGCTAGCAGGCGTGAACAGACATATAAGCTCGAATTTCCGGGATTTCCACGGTTATGTACGGACGCTGGCGAATAAGGGGGTGGTGGACAGGGCTGG
>JAGREQ010000462.1 GCA_020446465.1 Novosphingobium sp.
ATCATCGAGGTCGAAAGTCCCTTCATGGAGCGGCACCATCCGCGCATCGGCCCAGTCGGTGATATAGACTTCATGCCGTTCGATCATCTTAGCGACAGTGCCGCGCAGCAACGTCGCGAAATGGCCGCTCATGGGCGCGACAATCAGCAGTTTCGGGGCATTTTCGGGCAAATCATCACGGGTGAAGCGGAGCAAGTCACCAAAGGCTTTGCGCATTACGGTCGCTTCCGTGACCGTGTGATGCTTGCCGTCCACTTCGACCGAATGGATATCGAATTCCGGTTTGCCACGCGGGGCCGTGGCGTGGGCGAATACTTCCAGCGCAGAGGCAATTGTCGGGCCGAAGCCCATATAGCCAAAGGGCAGGGCCGGGTTGGTGAGCATTTCTGCCCCCATCGACGCAAGGGCGCTGGCGCTGGTCATCCAGGCGCGCTGCATTTCGTGAGCGTGATAAAGCATGCGATTCCCCTGCTTGAAGGTGCCTTCTACGGGCATCTTGGCTATGTTTCAGGAACACCTCTTATACCATTGTGCACTGCACAAAAAGTCTCTGGACGCAAAAATCCGCCCGGTAGTGGATTTTGTGGCTTTGCATCGCTACTTCCCCCGCATGGAAGCCGAGCCCGCCAAGATCCCCGCCGCCGACACGCAAGACGCGAAGACTGACAGCACCGAGCCGCCCAAGGCGAAATCGCTTGGCCCGCTGCGGATGATCTGGCGCGAATCCGCAAAATATCCACGGCAGGTGCTGCTGGCGCTGATCGCGCTGGTCACCACGGCTTCTGCGATGGTGGCGATCCCCGCGCGGATCAAGGTGATCATCGATCAGGCATTCGGCACCGGCGCGCAACAGGCCGAGATCGACCATGCATTCTATTATTTGCTGATGATCGTGATCGTGCTGGGACTGGGCACAGCGCTGCGTTTCTACTTCGTCAGCTGGCTGGGTGAGCGGGTAGTCGCGGATATTCGCGGCAAGGTGCATCGCAATCTGTTGCGGCTTGCTCCCGGCTTTTTCGAGGAAAACAGCCCCAAGGAAATTTCCAGCCGTATGACCGCCGATACCGCCTTGATCGAGCAGGTGGTGGGCACGACCGTTTCTGTCGCCCTGCGCAATGCGATCATGGCAGTTCTGGGGACGACCTATCTCTTCTGGCTCGCTCCGGGCCTTGCATCCATGCTGCTGATCGCAATTCCGCTGATCATCATCCCGATTGTCCTTTTCGGCAGGCGGCTGCGCAATGTCAGCCGCACCAGCCAGGATCGCGTGGCCGATGTGGGGGCAATGGTGACGGAAGTGCTCGGCGCGATGAAGATCGTGCAGGCCTTCAATCAGGAAGACCGTGAAAGCGCGCGCTTCAGCGGTGCGGTGGAGGAAACCTTTACCGTCGCCAAGCGCCGCATCCTGATCCGCGCAGTGATGACGGCGCTGATCATGTTCCTTGTCGTAGGTGGCATCACCATGGTGATGTGGCGCGGCGCAGTGGCGGTTTCCACCGGCGAGATCAGCGGCGGGACCATCGCCGCCTTTGTCTTTACAGGCGGACTGGTGGCCGGTGCCTTTGGTTCGCTGACCGAGGTCTATGGCGATTTGCTGCGCGGGGCGGGGGCTGCCAGCCGCCTGAACGAGCTGCTCAACGAACAGCCCGATATTGCGCCGCC
>JAGREQ010000463.1 GCA_020446465.1 Novosphingobium sp.
GCCAATGCGATGACGTTTCAGGGCTCCGTGATTGGGCTAGGCGCGACATCCGGGGCAGGGGCGGTGCCATTGTTCACCACACCGCGCACGGTCACCCGTTTTGCTCTCCAGATCGCGATGATTGCGAGCAATGCCTCGATCCAGCGCTTCGCGGCAGCCGATGCGCGCAATGATGGCAAGCGCAAGGCGGCATTGCTGCTGCTCGGCCTTGGCGCCAGTACCGTGATCCTGCTGCCTGCCGCACTTGCCCTGCTTGTATTCGGCCCCTGGGTCGTTGCTCGGTGGACGCATGGTACGGTCGAGATCGGCTTGGGCATGATGCTTCCGCTTGCGCTCTCGATGCTGCTTGCCGGCCTGTGGATGCCGCTCGGCAACCTTCTGATCGCTCTCAACCGCCATACGGGATATGCGCTGGTCTTTACGATTGTATCGCTGGCATGCGTTGGTGCGGGGGCGCTGGCGTCTGCATTTGCCGGTATCACGGCAATGGCGTGGGCGATTGCGGCGCTTGACTTGCTGATGGCCGCGTGGATCGCGACCAGATTTGCGCAGGGGGGAATAGTTTCGCGTGCGCAGATGATCGACTGCCTGTGGGAACTCGCCGGGCGCATGAGGAGCATGTAATGTGACCGGTCACAGGATGCGCAGAATCGAAACTTCGTTCAACCACCTGCTGGCGCAATTCGGTGTGAGCTTGCGCCGCAACTGCCCAAGGCGTGATGCCGTTGCGCTGACCCTTATGAAATGCCGTGAACATGGTGTGCGCACGGTGCTCGATGTCGGCGCCAATACCGGGCAATTCGCCACTGCGCTAAGGAACCGGGGCTGGGGTGGGCAGATCGTGTCTTTCGAACCCTTGCCCGATGCCCACGCAGCGCTGACGCAGGCGAGTACGCCAGACCCGGCATGGTATGTCGCTCCTCGCGCCGCCATCGGCAGCCGTTGCGAGCAAGCTCAAATCCTCATCGCCCGCAACTCGGTCAGTTCGTCGCTGCTTGCAGCCAGTGCACGTTCGGCCGAAGCCGAATCGGGATCGGCCCAGACCGGTAGCCTGCCAGTGGACGTGCGGCCGCTCGATCTCGTTTTGCCCGAGATTGCCGCCGCCCCCTTTGCGCTGAAGATCGATACGCAAGGCTTCGAACGGGAGGTCTTGGCGGGCGCCGTCGGAACCCTTCCGCATGTCAGAGTGGCGATGATCGAAATGTCGCTGGCGGATCTCTATGAAGGCGGAGCTCGCTCATGGGAGATCATCCGTGCGATGGAAGAAGCAGGCTTGCGCTGCATCGCCATGCCTGAAACGTTCGCGGACACGGTCCGGGAGGAAGTCCTGCAAGTCGACGGCGTATTTGTCCGTGTGGCGGAGCCTTCACGATAATGCCAGACCATCCGCGCTTCAGCGTCCTGATCCCCTGCTTCAATGCGGCACCCTATCTCGGGGCAACGCTCGATTCGGTGCGCAAGCAAGGCCATCCCTCAGTGGAAGTCATTGTCATGGATGGAGGCAGCACTGACGGCACAGTCGAACTGGTCCGGAACTATCGGGGCCTTCGGATCGTGTGGGAAAGCGGGCCGGACCGGGGGCAGCTCGAAGCGGTCCAGAAGGCAGCCTGTCGCGCCAGCGGCGACATCCTCT
>JAGREQ010000464.1 GCA_020446465.1 Novosphingobium sp.
GGTGTGGCAGCGATAGAGCCGGAAGGGATCTTCCAGTTCGTCGAGTCGCTCACCGGTCATTTCGTCACGGCTGTCAGCCAGCCAGCGATAAGCCTGCAGGAGAATAGCCGGGCCGAGGAACTTGTCGGAGTTCCACCAGTAACTTGGGCATGAGGTGGAGCAGCACGCGCACAGGATACATTCGTAAAGCCCGTCCAGTTTTTCGCGTTGTTCCGGGCTTTGCAGGCGTTCCTTGCCGCTGGGTGTGGTCGACACTGTCTGAAGCCAGGGGCGAATAGAGGCGTATTGTGCGTAGAAATGCGTGAAGTCCGGCACGAGGTCTTTCACAACGTCCATGTGCGGCAGCGGCGTGATACGGATTTCGCCGGACAGGTCTTCTATCGCCGTGGTGCAGGCAAGGCCGTTACGCCCGTTCATGTTCATTGCACAGGAACCGCAAATGCCTTCACGACAGGAACGACGGAATGTCAGGGTCGAATCCTGCTCATTCTTCATCTTGATAAGCGCGTCGAGCACCATCGGACCGCAATTGTCGAGATCGATCTCGAACGTATCGTAACGCGGATTTTCGCCGCTATCGGGATCGTAGCGATAGACCTTGAACTTCTTGACCCTGCTGGCTCCATCGGCCTTGTGAACATTGCCCTTGCTGGAAATCTTGCTGTTCTTGGGGAGAGTAAAGGTTGCCATTGCCTGATCCTGTTGCCGTTCCGTTGCGTTGCGATATGCACCGGATGGCCGCTATCTAACGATTTTGACGCATCGGGCAAGCGTGCGGTGGTGCAAATGTGCAATTGAATTGACGCTGGCACACATGCACAGTGCGCACAAGACGACATGATAACCGCAATCTGGACAGGGGAGACGAGGAGTGGGCCTGCAATCATGGTATGATGAACACATTGTTCCGCGCATCATTCGCTGTGCGTGTGGTCTGGATGTGATGACCGAACGCCGCAAGCAGGTCGTCCCTCTAGCGAAAGGGCGCGTGTTTGAGATCGGCTGTGGCGGCGGACACAATCAGCCGCATTATGATCGTGAGCGGGTGACATCGTTTGCCGGGATCGATCCATCGGGAAAACTGCTTGAGTACGCGCGCGCAGAAGCGAATGCGAAGGGATGGAGCGCGGATATCCGTCAGGGTGTGGGGGAAGATATTCCCTTCGCGGACGAGGAGTTTGACACGGCTGTCTGCACATTCACGCTGTGTTCGGTGCAGGATCAGTCCCGCGTTCTTTCAGAATTGCGCCGAATCCTGAAACCCGGTGGCACGCTCCTGTTTCTGGAGCATGGCAAATCACCCGATAGCAGGGTTCAACGCTGGCAGGAACGGATCGAACCTGTCTGGAAACATCTGGTCGGGGGGT
Source organism: Novosphingobium sp. (assembly GCA_020446465.1). Taxonomy (GTDB): domain Bacteria; phylum Pseudomonadota; class Alphaproteobacteria; order Sphingomonadales; family Sphingomonadaceae; genus JAWKXU01. The sequence goes on from JAGREQ010000464.1 coordinate 1,368, forward strand.
GCCATCTTACGCGTCCGGTTTCGAGCGCCATTGCTGACAGTGGATTCGCGGTAACCCCGATCGACAAAGGGTATACGCCCAAAACGCCGCGATTTGCAGGCTGGATGGAATGGGGCGTGGCAACCAAAACAGCCTGACCGCCCCGTTCCGCTGCAACGCAGGGAATAAAGGCGGCTTAGGCGGCGTGGACAAGCTCCGCGCCGCCTAAAGCATTTCGAGAAAAAGTTGA
>JAGREQ010000465.1 GCA_020446465.1 Novosphingobium sp.
ATATGTGTTGAGTTCCATCAGCACCGGGCCATTGCCCGCCCTTACAAAGTCCACCGCGATGTCCGCTGCTTGCCGCACTTCGAGCACGTCCATGCCGTTCACATCCATGCCCGGAATGCGAAACGCCGTGCCGCGCCGGTAGAAATGGGTTTCGGCAGAACTGCGTTTGGTCGCCGTGCCCATGGCATACTGGTTATCCTCAACCACGAATACTATTGGCAGCTTCCACAGGCTGGCCATGTTGAAAGTTTCGTAAACCTGGCCCTGATTGGCTGCGCCATCGCCGAAATAAGCGACACACACGCCGCCATCGTCACGATACTTGTGCGCGAAGGCTAGCCCTGCGCCCAGTGGCACTTGCGCACCAACAATCCCATGGCCACCGTAAAAGGCATGTTCGGTCGAAAACATGTGCATCGACCCGCCCTTGCCTTTCGAGATTCCTGCTTGACGCCCGGTCAGTTCAGCCATGATGACATTGGGATCGATACCGTAAGCGAGCATGTGACCATGATCGCGATAGCCCGTGATCACGCTGTCCTTTCCGGGTTGGAGCGCAGATTGAAGCCCCACCGCAACAGCTTCCTGCCCGATATAAAGGTGGCAAAACCCCCCGATCAGCCCCAATCCATAAAGCTGGCCTGCGCGTTCCTCAAACCGGCGGATAAGCAGCATCTGCTCATAAAATGAGAGCTTCTCTTCCTGGCTGGCTGCATAACGCCGGTTTTTGGCGTGGGCTTGTTGCAGGCTGCGAAGCGCAAAATCTTCATCGTCTGCATCAACCGGGTTAGTCGCTGCTTTGGGGGTTTTCCTGCCGGGTGTTCGTGCCAAGCCGCCTGTCCTGCCGAGAATTGAAGTCGTTATGCAATGTCGCCGCTGCGCCATCACATGTGCCATCATAGGCAATCACACAGGCGATACAACGCCCAACACGCTCCAGCACATAGGTTTTACGAGGGAATTGGAAGCACGGCCCGAAGCAGCCGCGTCGCACGATCATTTAAGAGTGACGACAACCTCGTCCGGGTGCGCGACATTAAGGTTGCTGCGAAGAAGTTCGCCCACCAGATCCGGATCGGCATGTTGCGGATCAAGCAAGTTGACGCGGTTTTTCAACACGCCCCGTTCTGCCTCAAGCCGTGCGATTTGTGCCTTGTGATGCGCCAGTGTCGCCACATTCTCACGCCATGCGACGAATCCGCTGGGGCCGGCAAAGGCGAGCACGCCCAGAAGCAAAAGCATCGCCAATGCTACCGCGCGCGTCAATCGTGCGCGTCCGTGAAAGGAAAGAGCTGGCTGGCGTGTCATCACCATGAAAGAATCACAGTTAGCCTCCGGATTCAAGCGATTTTCGGGGGAGCGAAAGCAAAACCGCCCAAACGATTCAAATGATTCACAACTAAATGATCAAGCCCGCAGGTTGAGTGCAAACTGCATAGGCTGAAAACGAAAAAGACCACCCCGCAAAGGGTGGTCTTTTTTGTGGCGCGCCCGGAACGATTCGAACGTCCGACCCTCAGATTCGTAGTCTGATGCTCTATCCAGCTGAGCTACGGGCGCGCGGTGAG
>JAGREQ010000466.1 GCA_020446465.1 Novosphingobium sp.
ATACAGCGATGATCCACGTTTATGTCAGCAGTCCGGCCGACGTCCTTTGGGCAATGGAAGAAGGATTGAGCTGCAAGGCCCTGTCTGGCGTGATTGGCGAGATATGGGGCGATCCCCCCGTGCTCAATTTCACTGCAACAAAGCGGCTTGCGATGCGGGCAGAGGCGAACAACTTGCCCTGTTGGCTGGTGCGGCGCGCGGCGTCCCCCAATCTGAGTGCAGCGCGGGATCGATGGCGCATCGCTTCACTTCCCTCGCAGCCTCATCCGCACGATCCGCAAGCCCCCGGCGCACCACGTTGGCAGGCCGAATTATTCCGCTCGCGCACGAAACCCACTGGCACATGGGTGGCCAGCTATGACCAGGCGGCGGATCGTCTCGATTTCGCTTCCCCACTTCGCGATGGAGAGATGGCAGCGGGTGATGGAACGACAAGGCACCGCGCCACCCGATAATGTCGCCGTGGTACTGGCAACCGAAGGGCAGCACGGCCCGGTGATCCACGCCACCAATCGTGCAGCCCGCATTGCCGGTATCGCGGAAGGCGCGCGCGTGGTCGATGTCAAAGCGATCTGCCCTGATCTGCGCGTGGAATACGCCGATATCGCGGGGGACCGTATTGCACTGAAGCGTCTGATGCTTTGGGCGCGCCGCTGGTGCCCGTGGACCGTGACGGACGGTGCGCACGGCCTGATCCTGGAGACAACAGGGGCCGATCACCTGCTGGGCGGTGAGGCTGCAATGCTGGTTGAGATAGAAACGCGACTGTCGCTGCTGGGTTTAACGGCACAACTCGCTGTGGCGCCCACGTGGGGGGCGGCATGGGCACTGGCGCGATATGGTCCGGTGCGCTGCATTTGCCGCGAAAATCAGACCGCAGAAATGCTTTCCCCCTTGCCTGTCGCGGGGCTGCGGTTGGATGACGATACCCGGCTGCTGTTGCATCGCCTTGGGCTTAAAACGATCGGGGCATTGGCACAGGTGCCACGCCTGTCCCTGACCCGGCGATTCGTCCGCGCGCCCCTACACGCCAACCCGCAACTGCGGCTGGATCAGGCGATGGGCCAGCTGGCGGAACCTGTGGCAAGCCCGGATGCGCGCCCAAGGATCAAGGCACAGGCCCTTTTACCAGAGCCGATCCAAGATCCGACAGCCCATCTTGCTGCCCTTTGCGCCGATCTATGCACGCAACTGGCCCATCACGGATTTGGCTGTCGCCGCCTGCATCTGGCCATCTACCGCACCGATAGCGAGGTCAGCACGTTGGACGTCGCCACCGCCGTCGCCAGCCGTGACCCCGACCATTTGCGCGGGCTGTTCAATGATAAGTTGGAACGGATCAACCCCGGGTTCGGGTTTGACCTGATCACGCTTGAAGCGAGGGTGGTGGAGCCGGTCGACACCGTTCAAATTGGGCTGGATGGAAAGGCGCAGACAGACTTGCAGCTGCCTTTGCTGATCGACCGGCTGGTCGCTCGATTGGGCGCGCACGCCGTCAAACGACCAGAATTGCGTAACAGCCATGTGCCGGAACGCGCTCAGGCTGATGCGGGAGTGTTGA
>JAGREQ010000467.1 GCA_020446465.1 Novosphingobium sp.
CTGCCATCGTCGTGAACACGCGTGACAGATCGGCGGCCTTGCTGACCCTGTTGATGATGCCGCCGCCACCGCCGCGCCCGAAAGTCAGGGCATTGGCGCCTTTCAACACTTCGATCCGCTCCACATTGTAGAGCGAGCGATAATACTGGGCATCGTCCCGCAATCCATCGAGGTAGAAGTCGGCAGTCGATTCCTGTCCCCGGATGAATACTTCGTCGCGGTGGCCTTCGCCGCTTTCCATTGAAACACCCGCAACATAGCGCAGGGCATCGCCCAACTGGCGTACGTTCTGATCGTCCATCTGGTCGCGGGTGACGACAGCGACAGCCTGCGGTGTATCGATCAGCGGCGTTGGCGTTTTGGTCGATGTCGAGCCATCGTCGATGGCGTAACCGTCCCAATGACCCGTCACGATAATGTGGGTGGGGGCATAATCGCGGTCTGCTTCGCTGGCAGTTTCGGCGAGGGCGGGGGATGCCCACACCACAGCCAGTGCGGAAATGCTTGCGGCCAGGTGCCGACGTGAAATGTAAAGATGTGCTGCCCCGTTACGCATGAAACCCCCGATGCGACTCGTTATCAAGACGCGCTCACTAATGCGAGTGCTTCGCAATGGCAACATTGATCGAGGTCAAAGTTTCGAGATTTTGCGCGCGAGGCCTGCGCGCACGGTTATTCCGGCGGCAGTCGCCTTACACTGAGGATGGTGACGGGGTTGGTGAGCATTTGCCCTTTCAGTGGGCCTTGCCCCTTTTCCGGGTCGATCGGGGAATCCCAGATGGCACGCACAACATGCATACCTTCAACCACATGGCCAAAGGCCGCAAAGCCTGCGCGCAATTCGGCGTTATCGGATGACGGGTCTGCGTCAAGCCCCGGCATATCGGACAGCATGATCGAAAAATCGCCGGTGGCTGTTCCTGGCTCATAACGGGCCATGGATATGGTGCCGGCCTTGTGCAGCACGCCAGTTTCGCTGGTCGGCTCGTGAGCAATGGGCTTCATGATCCGTTTGGGGTTCATCTGCGTGCCGCCCTGGATCAAGCCATTGGGCTGGTCGCCCCAGGGCAGGTGCATCGCGCGATAGAATACTGTCCCGTCGAAACGGCGCGTGTCGACATAGTTCAGGAAATTGGCCGTGCTGATGGGCGCACGCTCGCTTTCCAGCGCCAGCGTTATCGGGCCAAGCGAGGTTGTCATGACGACGTTGACCGTCGCAGGCTCCGCAGGCGGGGGCGTTGGCGGCGCAGGTTCGACTTCTTGCGCGGGCAGGGCGGTGGAGATCAGCAGGAACGGCGCGGCGAACAGGGCGAATCGGTTAATCATGCCCCCGACAATGCCAGTAACTCGGGTCTTATACCAAGGCTCAACGAGCCGTGGTATCAGGGCGGTTTTCCACCTGGCTCTAACTCGCTCTAACGCCAGCGCAGCATATCCCGGTTAAGCTGATCGACAGCCGTGACGCCCATCAGTTTCATGCTGCGTTCGATTTCGTCGCGCATGATGCCAAGCGCGCGATCAACCCCTGCCTGTCCGGCCG
>JAGREQ010000468.1 GCA_020446465.1 Novosphingobium sp.
CTTGTTTCGCACTTCCGTGATTTCACCCCAAGCCGGTGTTCCAGAAGGTATAACTGTAACCCCGTTCACTTCGATCGGGGCGGCAACTTCAAGTTGGAACCGTTGACCAACTTTTGCAGCCTTCTTCTTGGTCGTCACTTCTTCAAGAAGGCGAAGGGCAACCGGCGTGCCTGCGCGCAAAATAGCATTTTGTGTTTTCACGTCGCTAATCGGTGCAGGTGCCTGCACTTCTGTGCTTTCAGTATTTACAGCCGTTGTAGTGCTAGTCGTCTCAGCCAATGCGGGATTAGCCAGCGCAACAAGCACTGGAAAAATAAGAGTAGATTTCATGAATTGCTCCCTGCCGCCCCCTGACGGCTCGATGACATTGGCGGCGCTAGGCGGGTATGTCCAGCCCATCACGGCGCATAGCGTGAATGGTGCCGCCCAGTCGGGTGTGCCACGGCAGGCAGTCCCATTGCGTCACCCCTTCGCGGCTGGTGGCATACATGGTGAGAACGCGCGCACGTTTGCCCCTGTATTCGGCCAAGACGCTGGAGGCAGCGAGATATGTGAAGGCGATTGCGCGGCTGGTGCGGGACGAATTGGATTAAACGGCTCGCGCAAATTCATTGACTGGTAATCCGGCGCGCATATCTCCCTTGGCGCTTCGGGGCCAAGGTGCGCGGCGGCTTCGGCCGCCGCTGCATTATCTGCCTCCCACAAGGCTATTTTTCCACATTTTGCCCCGAACGCGCATTCCCTTGTTAGCGAATGCTGGCATATGCAATGGCCATGCGCACGCGGGTTTATGTCGATGGTTTCAATCTTTATTATGGCTGCCTCAAAGGCCAGCCGCACAAATGGTTGAAACCACTTTTGCTCTGCCAGAACCTTTTGTCGCGCAATAGCGTCGAGCACCTCAGATATTTTACCGCGAAGGTAAGCGCACGTCCGAATGATCCCGATCAGCCCGTTAGACAGCAAACTTATTTTCGAGCGCTGGGCACCATTCCGCAGATTACCCTGCACCTCGGCCATTTCCTCACCCATGACGTTACAATGCCCGACGCCGCTGCATGGAGGCAGGGGCGGAATGTGCCCCGCCATGTCGTAAAAACTGAGGAAAAGGGATCAGACGTAAATCTCGCCACTTGGCTGCTGATGGACGCGATGGACAATCAATTCGATTGCGCCGTAATCATCAGCAACGATAGCGACTTGAAAGAACCAATCAGCTTGGTCCGCAATCGCTTCCGAAAGGCTATCGGCATTCTGAACCCGCAGCGGAATGTCAGCCAAGCACTGCGCCCACTCGCGCATTTCATCAAACCCATTCGCGGCGGGGCGCTGGCTAACGCCCAATTCCCCAATACGATGACCGATTCAACGGGCCAGTTTCAGAAACCGGCGCGCTGGTAACTGCGCAGCGCCTATAATGGTGTGATGCGAATCTGATTGGCCAAAACCCGCAGAAAACAGCCAATTTAATCAAATCCGAATGGCCAATCATTTTTGATTGAGAAGCTGCCACCTCCCGAAACCCG
>JAGREQ010000045.1 GCA_020446465.1 Novosphingobium sp.
ATTCATTACAAATGGTTAGACGATTACTATTGTCATGTATAGTGTTAACAGGCCCTAATCGCGGCAAACCAATCCCCGCCTGACAAGTCAGCAGCGGCAACGACAAGCAAATCTGTCACGGTTGTCAGTACAGCCCGGTCTGCGCCGCAGCGTTCGCCTGGCCACAATGGTCGAAGGCAAGCACGGGCCGATAAAGCGCGCGGTCGCAATGGCCAATCACCATATTACCGCAAGATTCCACCCAGGCGTGGAAAGCGTGGTCGCCTTTCCGGTCGCTGTGATGAACCGCGAGAACCAGACGCGCTGGGAACCCTGCGCCAATCATCAGCCACTGCAGAGCCATGGCGCGCGCAAGGCACTTGTTCGTGCCTGGAACATACCTGCAAGCCCGATCCACCACACGCGCAAGCGTATGGGCATCCCAATGCCGCGGCTCGCGGTTCGTTGCTGTGGCTCGCCCTTCAGCGGGCCTCGTCACCACATGCCCCAGCGTCATCTGCCACTTGTTCATGGGAACAAAGCGCACGAGCAGGCGCGCCAGCACAAGCAAAACCGCAGTGTGCAGAACCTTCAGCCGCCAGCGCACTGATCCAGGCACGGCGCACCCTTGCACAACAGCAGGGCCGGACAAGTCAGAAGTATTCGGCAAAGCCCGAAGTCACGAGATGTTCGGCAAAGGTCTGGACGTCATCACGGCAAACCGCCGGTTCGACATCGTATGTCGCCTGTAGCGACGCACAAATACGATCAAGTTCAGGCTCATCATCGAGCTTTCGCCAGATCGCAAGCCCAACGCCTTTCAAGGCGAAAAAGGCACCCGTCTTGCCATCGATCATGATCAGTTCACCGTCCAGATCAGTGGACATGAAAGCCGAATGGACTTTACGCAAGCGAGGCATGATGCAGGTTCAGGCGTCGTCAGCTACGCGTATGGCCGCCTGTGCCATCGTTACCCGGAAGCGTTTTGGCAGCGATCGCATCAAGATCGACAGTCAGCTGTTCCAGAACAGGTGCCTCCCACTGCTTGCGCGGGGGCGTCGTATGGCTAACGCTATTTTCTGACATCTTGATCTACACACCTCAAATGACGGCAAACAGCCGAAAATCATGGTTTATTTATAGCGGTCTGACCAGAAGGGCAAGCCATCGACGATTACGGCACTTTCCAGAATGTCCGCAACCTGCCGCAGGGTTTCGTCAAACCGGTCGGAAGACTTTGGCCGTGTCAGGCGCCAGAACCGCACCGAACTGGCAACCTGCATCATCAGATGGGCGTGCAGCCGCGCATCCTTCCGCGCGATATGCACAAATGCCCTATACATGGCTTGCGGAAGAAGCGTAAGCTTTTCACTGCCCGAAATGGGCGCAATGCCAAAGCGATCCCCCCATTCCAGAAATACCAGATCGACAAGTGGGCGCGCTTGCCGCTCCCTTCGTGTGGGCTGTGCATAAAACTTTCCGGGAAGGGCGCGCATCTCGTCGGCGTTTGCGGCCGGCACATGTTCCAGCGCATCCGCCCACAGCTTCAATGGCTTTCCATCCGGCAAGGCCAGCATCGCCCCAGATGATGGCGCCAGCACCAGTGTATCATCGCAAACGTGCGCCCAGCCGTGCTGCGCCAGTCCCGCAGCCAGCGTGGACTTGCCCCCGCCAGACTCAGCCGTGAAAGCAACCACCCTGCCATCTTTCGTAACGGCGCTGGCATGAAGCGGGAGAAAGCCGTTCAACCATGCCACTGCCCCGAAGACAGTGCCCCACAAGAACACATCACATTCATCTTGCGCAGCCTCACCGCCGTTTGGGGGAAGTTGAACAACGACCCCGCTGCCCTTCCGATAATGGAACCCCACCCCGCCACGCGTTCTGAACAGGAACCCGGTTTCAGAAATGGTGATGTCATCATGGTCGTAGAAACTGCCGGAAAGTGTTTCAGGCACATCGCCATGGCTGACACGCATTTCGGCACACAGGCGGGCCAGCAATTCCTCTCCTGCCGATCCGGCGCAATCAGAGCCATGAGTTTCATGCGGCATGATGACGCAACCCTATGACGCAAGTAACCCGTGACCGCAAAACATGCCACACAGAAACTTGAAAACTTTTCCGCAACACTATAGGCCCCATAGGACGCTGATCGCAGTGTGTTATCATGCTGCACCTGTTAGGGAGAATGCCGGAAATGAAACTGGCTCATGTCGTTTCTGCAGTTGCCACTGCGACGCTGGCTTTGACCCCCATTGCCGCGCAGGCTGGTACGCGTGCGACGGATTCAACGGATTCACCTGGCACTACCGCGAAAGCAGCAGAGGCACGCAATCTGGCTCGCGCAGCCGGGTTTTGCGCGCCTGCAGGGGGGCGTGGAACTGTCGATGGTGCAGGAACTGCTGTCGATGTAGCGGCCGAAACTGTAAAGCGCGCCACGGTATCAAAATACCTGCTGATCGGGCTAGGCGTTGGCGCGACCGCAGTCGGGGTCGCTGCGGCGTCATCCGGCGGGGGTGGCAACAAATCCAACGGTGCAAACTAGGCGGCGTAGACCTGATTTCACCCTGAATGGATTTTTTCAGCTCTCCGTCACGCGCAAGCGCACGGCAACCAGCGCGATATATGCGGTTTGACAGGGCACGCCAATTTCAACTCCTGATCGTTATCGCTTTGCTCGCTGGCGGTGGCGGCGTGGCCTATGGTTTTGCCAACCTCGCTGTGCAACTGACTGCCTTGGCGCTTCTTGCGGCAAACTTGCCAGCCGTCGGCGCGTTCTTCTTTCGACCGCAGTCGATAGCACTTACCATCTTGTGCACAGCATCGCTCGCCCTGCCTTTATTCCAGATCATTCCGTTACCCTCTACGCTTTGGACGGAACTGCCGGGCAGGCAGATCGTCCATCAGTCACTGATGATTTCGGGAGGATTGGGCTGGTTTCCGTTCAGTCTTGACAGCGCCCGCACGCTCGTTGCGTTCCTTGGCCTCTTACTTCCGATGGCCATCATTGCGGTGGGCGCATCGCTCAGCCGTGAGGCGCTGATGAGAGCTTGCCGCACTGTCGTTGCAATCGGGGTGGCAGGCTTTGCCCTTGGGGCTGTTCAGGTGCTGTCGAGCGGGCAAGTCGGCTTGCTTTACCCCGAAAATCCGATGCCCGGCGTCATGTTCACCACTTTCGCCAATAGAAATTCAGCCGGGCTATTCATGGTCTGCTGCCTGATTATGCTGGCCACCCTGCCCATTGGACATCCGGCCCGTCGTCAATTACTGATGCGGGCGGGTGTCGGCGCCCTGCTCACGCTCGGTGTCTTTCTCACGCAGTCGCGATCCAGCATGGTGCTGCTCATTGTTCCTGCAATGCTGGCCTTGCTGCAAGCGGGAACATTCGGGCAGGCTCACAAAAGCGGGAAGAGTGTTTCGCGCAAAACACCGGCAAAGTTCTATTTTGGCGGCGCGGGTCTGCTTGTGGCAGCGCTTGTCGCCGCTGTCGCCCTGCTGCCCGCCAGCCGAATATCCACCAGTCTGGAACGGTTCAGTCATACCAGCGATGCGCGCGCGATGATCTGGGATGATTCCCTGTTCGCAGCGAAGCGTTACTGGCCGGCAGGGGCGGGCATGGGCACTTTCGATGAAGTGTTCCAGGTTGATGAATCGCTTGAACATCTCAGCCCGCGCACTGCCGGGCGCGCGCATAATGACTATATCGAAATCGCTATCGAAGCCGGCGCTGCCGGGCTGGCGCTCGTGGCGTTTTGGGCCGCATTGGTTCTGTGGCTGACTGTAAAAGCCCGCAAAAGCCCTGACCGACAACTCGGCTGGGGGTGTGCCGCCATTCTCATGTGCATGGCTCTCCAGTCCGGACTTGATTACCCGCTTCGCAGTCAGGCGATACTGGGGCTTGCCGCGCTGGCATTGGCCGTCCTCGTGCGTGTTGCAAATCCGGACGAGGGGGAACGATCTTGATACGCCTTGTCGTCTGGCTGGGCCTTGCCGTGCTGGCATTCGTTGCGATCGGTGCAGAGGTTGACCGGCAATCGCGTTACATGCCGCAGCTTGCGCGCCATGTGCCCGCCCCTTTCCAGTCTTTTGCCCTTGCCCATGAAACAGCCGCAGCGCTCGATCATGGCGAAAACCGCAAGGCATTGGCGCTTGCCCGCCAGTTGGTGCGCCAACGTCCGATCCCGGCTGAAAACCTCACCTTGCTGGCAATGGCAGAACTCGCAAACGGAAAAGAGGCTGCGGGTCTGCAAACAATCAGCCTTGCCGGGGAACGCGGCTGGCGTGTCTGGCCGCTACAGGTGACGATGTTGCAGATAGCAATGGCGGAACACGACAACGAAGAGGCCGCAAAACGGCTGGCCGCAATGTGGGCTATTCCCGAAGACCGCATGGTTATCGACGATTATACGGCCGCGCTTCTGTCAACGCCGGAAGGGCGAGAAGCCTTTGCCGTGAGATTGGCCGAAGGAGGCATCTGGACCCGCGCCTTTGTGCAGCGCGCGCAGGCCCCGAACGCGGCAGCCAATGATGCTACAGTTCTGGAACGGGCAGAAACGATCAGTTCTGCGGAACGGTAAACGTGCCGCTGACCCGCCCGCCTGTGGAAACCCCGCCAGCCCGGCCATCGACGCTGGAAATGCCCGAATCGAGATTGATGACCAGCCGCTGCCCGTTCAGGGTATCGCCACCGCGTTTCAGCGAAACGTCACCCGCCATGGTAATCAGGCGTTTGTTGAAATCGTAGATGGCAACGTTCCCACGCGCCGTTTCGCTGCCCCGGTTCACCAGAACACCGCCCGTTGCCATGATCTGCTGAATCCGCAATGATCCGGCATCGCTATAGGCAACAGTGGTGCGGGCAGCCTGCAATCGCAGATCGCCCTGTGTAATATCGACATTGCCTGACAGAACGACACGGTCCTGCCGATCCTGCAATTCTATCCTGTCAGCCGCATAGTTCACAGGCGCCTTGCTATCATGCCCGCCAATGATCTGGGCGAAAAGCTGCATTCCGCCCAATGCCGCAACGGTTACCACAAAACTGGCGAGTGCCAGGCGCGCCGCAGGGGCGATGGAACGCAACACGATCATTCGGGAATCCTCAATTTACCGGGCACCATACGAAGACGCGCATCCCCGACCAGAGTGACCGTGCGCGCGCTGAGATCTGCTTCCAGCCCCCTGGCAGAAAATGTGCCAGCCGGGATTGCGCCTTCAACGGCACCGCGCCCGACCAGTTTGCGGTTTTCAAGGTCAATCGAGACATCGCGCGCCACCATGCGATAGCCATCGGCTGCGCTAAACTGCACTGGCCCATCGACGGACACTTCCTCCGCATCGAAATTGTAGCGTCCATCGGCTGCGCTGAGCAAGGCGGGGCCATCGGACAGCAATATCCGCGCTACCAGATCATGCATGATGACAACCGGGTCGCGCGCGGATTTTTGCACGGCATTCCCTGCCGTCAAGGAGAATGGACGCCCCTTGTTATCCACCCCGCGATACATCGCATTATCAACGGTGAGGCGGTTTGGCGCGATGTCCACTTCGTTACGGTCCAGCAGGAAGCTGACTTCGCCGCGCGGGGAAAGCGGGCTTATCACCATCAAGGCCGCCAGAATGCCGACACCGATTGGCAGCGCCTTGCCAAGGAAAGAAACCAGCCGATCATGCGCGCCGCCGGGGGCCGCAAAGGCCCGGCGCCTGTCGCGCATGGTATCTGCCTGAATGCTCATCGTTCTGCCAGTCTGTTCCGCACGGCCTTACTCGTGGCTGAAGATATCCTTGTCTGCCCACCCGGCAAGGTCAAGCCGGGCGCGCGTAGGGAGAAAATCGAAACATGCCTGTGCAATGTCCATGCGCCCTTCGCGTTCCAGCCGCGTAATCAGGATTTCACGCAGGCGGTGAAGGTAGCGCACATCGCTTGCGGCATAATCGCGCTGGGCATCGCTCAACACCGGGCCGCCCCAATCGCTCGATTGCTGCTGTTTGGATATTTCAGCGCCGAGCAATTCGTTGACGAGATTTTTCAGGCCGTGGCGGTCGGTATAGGTGCGGACCAGCTTGCTGGCGATCTTGGTGCAAAAGACGGGGGCCGCCATCACGCCCAGGTAATGTTCGATCGCTGCCAGATCGAACCGGGCAAAATGATAAAGCTTCACCCGTGCCGGGTCCGCCAGAACAGCCTTCAGATTGGGCGCGGCATACTGGCTGCCGGGGGAAAATCGCACCAGATGTTCATCACCCTGCCCATCGGAAATCTGGACAAGGCAAAGCCGGTCACGATGCGTCACCAGCCCCATCGTTTCGGTATCGACAGCAACAGGCCCCGGCGCGAGCACGCCTTCGGGCAGGTCTTCTTCATGAAAATGCACAGTCATGATTAAGGCCTTTAGCGCATCCGTGGAATAGCGAAAGCCCCGGCTGGCGATTGGCACAACATCGGGCTAACCACGGGCCATGACGCAAGATGGCATTCCCCCTTCGTGGCAAGCGGTTCTCGAACCCGTCCTGCACAGCCAGAGCGCGCGCAAACTGGGCGGGTGGCTGCGGCAGGAGGAGGATAATGGCAAGCATATCTACCCACCGCGCGGGCAGCGGCTGGCGGCGCTGGACCTGACACCGCTCAATACAGTGAAAGTCGTCATCCTGGGGCAAGACCCTTACCACGGCCCCGGCCAGGCCCACGGACTTGCCTTTTCCGTGCCAGATGGAATCGCGCTGCCGCCCTCATTACGCAACATCTACAAGGAACTGGCAGACGACATCGGGCGCGCGCCACCCACGAGTGGCGACCTGTCGCACTGGGCGAAACAAGGTGTGTTGCTGCTCAACAATGCGTTGACGGTGGAAGCGGGCCTCGCCGGGTCTCATCAAAAGATGGGCTGGGAAGACATTACCGACGCCGCAGTTGCTGCCGTGGCGCAAGGCGCAGCACCCAGCGTGTTCATTCTCTGGGGTAGTCATGCACAGGGGAAAGCGGCCCGAATCCCTGAACTTGGGCCACAAGGCCGCCATTGCGTCATTCGCTCACCCCACCCCAGTCCCTTATCAGCCCACCGGGGGTTCTTCGGATCAAAGCCGTTCAGTCGCGCCAATGCCTTTCTGAACGAACACGGACGCGGCGCAATCGACTGGTAACAGGCTCCATCTACGGTTCGTCAATCGCCGGATAATTCGCCTTCGCTTTGCAGAACTTCTCGCAAGATTTTCACGCGCTTGCGAGCTTCCGTCCAGTCCCGTTCGGGGTGGTCGCGCATTTGCTCAAGCAAGGATTGCAGTTCGTGGTTACGATCCTGGCTGGTTGTGTCGCGCATAAGGCCCTCCTTTCGTGTTGGTCCTGTAACGGACCAATGCAGGAGCATGAGGATAGTTCCGGGCGGTTCCGCCCCCTATCCGGCCAGCTTGTCATGCCCGCCGGTTGAACCAAACCCGCCAGCGCCGCGGGCTGTATCGTCCAGCGATTCGGATACGACCCATGCCGCGCGCACCACAGGCGCAAGCACGATCTGGGCGATACGATCACCCCGCTTGATCGCAAAATCTGCATCCCCATGATTGATAAGGATAACTTTCAACTCACCGCGATAATCCGAATCGATCGTTCCGGGCGCATTGGCAAGGCTGATCCCGTGCTTCAGCGCCAGCCCCGAACGCGGTCGCACCTGGATTTCAAAGCCATCCGGAATCGCCATGGCCAACCCCGTAGCCACCGCATGACGGCCACCGCTTGCCGGCAGAACAACATCTTCTGCCGCCACAACGTCCATGCCCGCAGCGCCACTTGTCGCATAGGCGGGCAGCGCCAGCCCTTTCCCATGCGGCAAGCGCATGATCTGCACGGGAATATCAGCCATATCGGTCAAATCAGTCTTCCTCGTCAGCAGGTCCGACAGCTTGGGCGACCTTTTCGATCAGGCGCCGGGCAACGTCCTGCTTGGGCATATGGTCCCAGCTGTCAACGTCATCGGCGCTGACAATGTGGACAGTGTTGCTGTCGCCGCCCATGACATCACCCGATACGTCGTTTGCCACGATCCAGTGGCACCCCTTGCGCTTGCGCTTGGCCTTGGCGTTTTCGATCACATCGTCGGTTTCGGCGGCAAATCCGATAATCAGGCCGGGCCGTTTGGTCATACCCGAAACATTGGCGAGGATATCGGGGTTTTCCGTCAGACGCAGCGCAGGCGGCGCAGACTGGCGCTTTTTCATCTTGCTGTCCGCCACTTCGTGCGATCGCCAGTCCGCCACCGCAGCCACCATGATCGCGACATCGGCAGGCAATGCCTTCTTCACCGCGTCTGCCATTTCCTGCGCTGTTTCGACATCGATCCGGTCCACACCCGGCGGTGTCTGCAAGTGGACGGGGCCGGAAACCAGCGTCACGCGCGCACCGGCAGCAGCAGCAGCCGCAGCAATGGAAAAGCCCTGCCGGCCCGACGAACGGTTGGCGATATAGCGCACCGGATCAATCGGCTCATGCGTTGGGCCAGCCGTCACCAGAACATGCCTGCCGAACAGCGGGCGATGATCGGGATCAACATCAAAGTCCGGCTGGCCTTCCAGCGGATCATCCAGCACTTCGGGAATATCACCGACTGGCACCGCAGCCGCTTCACCCTCAAATGCCTCTGGCGGCGACTGATTCGGGTTAACCTCGTGGTTGATCGCTTCCCGATCGGTTGGCGGCGCAGCCTTGGCCGCACCTTTTGTCGCCAGCAGCGGGCCACCCGGCGCAGGCTCTCCGGCAGCAAGTGCGGCCTCTTCAAACCGGCGCAAATCTTCATCGTCCTGCGTGCTGTCAGGCTCGGGCGCAGTCTCCTGTTCAACCGTCTCTACCGGCTCTTCAGCGATGTCCTCATAATCATCGAGAGAAGGCGCCTTGCGCGAGGACGCGCGAGGGATGATCGAGGCGAGCAAACCACCAAGGCCACCGCGCACGCTTGTTGTTTCAGGCTCTTTTGCCCGCTCGGGTTCGGGTTCAGGCTCCAGCGCCTCAACGTGTCCGGCTTCCTCACCGGCTAGGTCGGGCGTGACACCGCTATGGGTAAGCTGCGGAGGTGGTGCCTCAACGGCAATGCCTAACTGCCCGCCAATCGCCTGCCACACGGCATCGGGTTCCGGCAGGCGTCCGGGACCAAACTCACCACATGCCATCGGGCCTTCGTCAGGCTCCATCACCGTGACACCGGCACGACGCAGCAAATCGACATTGCGCCGCGTTGCCTCATGTTGCCACATCTGCACGTTCATGGCGGGAACGGCCATCACCGGCTTGTCCGTCGCCAACAGCAGAGTCGTCGCCAGATCGTCCGCGATACCGCTCGCCATCTTGGCAAGAAGATCGGCTGTCGCCGGGCATACGACCACCAGATCGGCTTGGCGGCTGAGCTGGATATGCCCCATCTCGACTTCGTTCTTCAAATCCCAAAGCGTTGTGTAAACAGGATTTTCACTAAGCGCAGCCAAAGTCATGGGGGTCACGAACTGGGCACCGGCTTCTGTCAGCACGCAGGTGACAAGGCCGCCATTCTTGCGGATCGTACGGACGAGTTCGCAAGCCTTGTAAGCTGCAATTCCGCCACCAACGACGAGGAGTATACGGGGTGTAGGCATAATGGGTTCCTGCCCTTGCACGAAAGTTCACGCAATCGCTTTACTTGGTATGGTTAACAACCCACAAGAAGTTCACAACCCGCTGATGAGAGGATGAACACATGCGACTGATCCTGACCGCGCTGGTTTTTCTGGGTGGCCTGTTCTTTATCCTGCTGGGCCTGGCATACCTGTTCCAGCCTGCCGAAACCGCAGCCGGGTTTGGCATTGCCGCCACAGATGGGATGGGCAAGGCAGCCATACGCGCTGACATGACGGCCCTGTTCTGCGTGACAGGCATCACGATGATGTGGGGTGCCTGGAAACGCAGCGGCGACATTCTTCTGGTTCCCGCCCTTATCATGGGCATCGCCATGATCGGGCGGCTGGCAGATGCGGCAACAGCCGGCACGTATGACGGATACTTGCCACCGATTCTGATTGAAGGCGCCGTATTCGTGCTGCTTATGTTTTCGCGGTCCGTCCTGCCTCACCATACGATTGACCACGTCGGCGAATAAGCCTCGCTATCAGCGCGAAGCGTTATAGCCAGCCAACTGCGGCAACTGCCCCCACTGCCAGCGCCGCCCCGACAAGCGCAGACAGCAAGCGTCCGCCCCATTTGCGGTGGCCACCATTCCAGATTAGCGGAATGTCGGGCAGCGGTGCCTGTTCGGGCGCTCCGCCCTTTGGCGGGAACTGCTCTTC
>JAGREQ010000469.1 GCA_020446465.1 Novosphingobium sp.
GGCGTATTCCTTGCTCTGCGTGATGCCGAGAAGATAGCCCGTACCGGCGATGACAATGAAGAAATTGTATCCCAGAACGACGAACCAGGGGGCGATGTCGCCAGGCATGCGGATGCGGCATGTGCGCTGGACGACATACATGGACGTCGCGATGAGGACGTTGCCGCCGAATGCGAAAATGACCGCGGACGTATGCAACGGGCGCAGGCGGCCGAAGTTTGTCCAGGGCAGGTCGAAATTCAGGGCAGGATAAGCCAGTTGGAGGGCGATGATCAGGCCCACCAGGAACCCGGCAACGCCCCAGAACACGGAAGCGATGGTCGCGAACTTGACCGGCCCCATGTTGTAGTTCGGCTTGCCGTCGATTTCCGCTGGCGGAAGTTCCGCCGGGCGATCGAAATAACGGTTTATGATGAAGAAGATACCCGCAGCCGATGCAATCGTGAAGAGTGCAGCGTGGAAGGCGTAGCCCGGATCGGTTGCCTTTGCGGAAATTAGGAGTGTCAGGAGCGCGAGCGCTGCAAGCGCAACCACGGTTCCCATTTCTCCTGAGGTCATTGTCTTTCTATGGTCTGTTCCGGTCATGCCAGCGCCCCACAATACGATTGATAACGTCTCCATACCTTCGCACGCAATTGGCGCGAAGCTAAGCCCAAAAATATGTGGATGAGGTCTAAACCTAATGGGTCGGGGGGCGTTGACCTAGGTCAAACTACGCCGACGAGATGTAATTTGCAGGGGACTATCAGACGTCGCCTGCGACAAAAATGGCGCGATAAAAGAAGAATATCGCGCCTGCGATCATGATGCCTTCGACTAAAGCAGTATGCACGCGCACGGAGGTGCGGTTGAGGATCCATTTTCCGACTGGAGCGCCGGGCATCGTGCATAATCCGAGAATCACCCCGACCCCGATAAGCGACGTATTCAGGAGTGGGGAAGCGCCGAAAACAATGGTCTTGGTCAGATTGAGCGCGATCCCGATTGCTGCTGTCATCGCGACAATCTGTCCGCGGACCATGCCGGCGCCCAGAAAGAATGGAGCAAGCAGGAGGCCTGCGCCCATCGTTACGCCGCTGATGAGACCATAGACCGGACCAACCGCCAGGAAGCTCTTGGTCTGCACTTTGATCTTGCGATGCTCGAAATAGCGCCGTCCGGGGATCGACAGGAGCAGGAAGGCGCCAAACAGGATGGAAAGGGTCTGAACCGGCATTTTCACAAATGCTATTGCCCCGATAACCATGCCAGGCAATGCAGTGATCATGATCGCGTTAAAGATCGGCAGCAGCAGCTCCTTATGAAAAACCCAAAAGCGTGTGAGATTGCTCATGGTTACCGCTACGGCGACGACGGGTACGGCGGTCTTGATGCCGACAACCGGGGTCAGGATGATGACAAGCAGGAGGGCGCCGGCCAGACCGCTGACGCTGTGGAATACCGCGGTCAAAAAGGCTGCAGCCATCATGAAAAGGAGTGTCGGGACTGTAATGCCGACGTCCGTCAGCAGGTGTTGCA
>JAGREQ010000470.1 GCA_020446465.1 Novosphingobium sp.
TCGCGGTGGTGGGCGTTTCGGACAGGCTCCGGTCCGCCTCCTCGCTGGCAGTCTCGGTCAATGTGGGGTGGGCCGTCGGGGCGGACGCATCACGATCATCCGTCCGCGATGCGTCGGCTGACGTGCGGCCTGGGCGGTTAGCCATCCATTTGCGGATGCGTTCTTCGTTATCCATCAATCTGCGCTGTTCGTTTTACACGAGATCGAAATAAAGCAGGTCTTCGCTGGCGCGATCCTGCCCGTTCGTGTCGTCGTCTGGTTCGGCGGGTTCCATATCCTGATAAGCCATTATCTCTTCCAGTCTATCGGCTGCGCTGCGATATGTGTCATGTTCCTCGAACCGGGCGCGGTGCAACACAACAAAACGATCGCAGACTTCTTCGGCAGGGCGAGGGTTGCTTGCAAGAAAGATCAGTCCAGCTGAGTTGAGCCGTCGGTGTAATTCAGCCTCGTACTTTTCGCGAAATTCCGGATCGCTGCTGATAAGTTTGTCGTCTGCAATCATCAATCGTGCAGGTATGCCAAAACTTGCAGCGAAGCCGAGGCGGCTCTTCATGCGATTGGTGTAGTATGCCACAGGTAGAAAAAAGGCGTCGCCAAGGCCGGTAAGATCGTAAACGAAGGCGCTTAGATCATCAGGAGAAATACCCGCGATCCGCGCCAGGCCGCGAATGTTCTGTTCGCCTGTCATTTCTGCCCGAAAACCGCCAGCATACCCAAGCGGCCATGCGTCATGGGGTTGCAGGATCGAACCTGCACGCGGCCGATCCATTCCTGTCAGCAGGCGCACGAGTGTCGTTTTTCCGCGACCCGGCGGTGCGAAAATTGCGACCTTGTCCAGACTATCCGCTGCAAAAGAGGCATCCATCAGAATGACATTCGTCTGGCCAGCGCGGTGCAGATAATGCGTGCAGTTGAAGAAACCCCACATCTTAGCCTCGCACAAACTGCCGGATGGCAAGGCCCATCAAGAACAGGCCCGCGATGCAGGCCAGCACGTAATTCTCGGAAGCGATGCGGGAGTCATAGTGGATCAGCATTGCAGAGCGCGTGATCTCTACTGCGTGCAGGAGCGGATTCCAGTCCAGCAGGCGGACCAGGCGTTCGGGCAGTTCATTTCCAGTGAAGAAGACTGCCGAGATGAAGAACGAGGGGCGCAGGAGCGATTGGCCGATAAGCCACCATATCTGGCGAATTTCAGCAAGAACGGTAAAGACAAATCCATAACTCGACCCCAATAGCCAACTGAGCACTATACCCCAGACATAGGCAGCCGGGTGGGCGAGTTCGCCGTTACCGAAAATAAGCCAGTTCGCGCCCATGACGATTGCCACGATGGCAAAGGCATTGAACAATTCTACCGCGCTGGTCGCAGCCATCGCGTGCCATCGGCGAACGGCGGGATAGATCAGCAAAGTTCGCACAAGCGCGCGCGAACGGCCC
>JAGREQ010000471.1 GCA_020446465.1 Novosphingobium sp.
CAGAACGCCCTGGACAATGGATATCCGTGGATAGTATTTGTCGAAAAAAAGTGCGAGGTAAATCCACAGCGCGATAGTCACGGCCGCCACCAGCAGGGAGACCAGGATGCCCCGGCCCAGATTTTGTCGGGCAAGGAGCCGCACCGGGTCAGGCTGGCGCGGTGGCTTATTGTCTTTGCGCGCGTGGCGCCAGAACGTTCGTAGCATTGTTTTCGGCCATTGCGCGCACGACGCCGGCAGTCGATAACTGACAAGTCGCCTTATGTTAGGGGAATTTCACAAGCGCTGCGATGCAGAGCCCGGGCCGGCGGATATTGACTGCTCACGCCACACAAGGCGCGCCGCAACCAGATACTCTATCGCCGTACCCACTGACTTGAAAAGCGTAATTTCGCTGTCCGCTGTCCGGCCGGCGCTGTTGCCGCTGGCCAGATCGGCAAGTTCGCCGCAAATATCGCTGCTGTTTATGACCCCGGCAGCAAGTCCCTGCACGATCTCGCCCGCTTCCTTGCAAGCACCGTTGCGGGTATCAACGAAGACGCGACTGCGCAACAAAGCCTCGTTATCGGCTTCGCGCATTTCAGGTGAAAAGGCGCCAACAAGATCAAGATGCTGGCCTTCGCGCAGCCAGCTGCCCTGAATCAGCGGCTCTCTGCTCAGGGTTGCGCAGCAGACAATGTCAGCGGTCTCCATTGATTGCGGAAGGGAGCCAACGGCATTTACCGCAAGCTGCGGCAGGCGAATAGCCGCCGCAAGCCTTTCCGCTTCTGCGCGCCTGCGACCCCAGACCAGAACGCGGCTCAAGGGCCTGACGGCGGCGTGAGCCGCAACCAGGTGCGGCGCCAGCTTGCCGGTACCGACCATCAACAGCGTGCTGGCGTCTTTGCGGGACAGGTAGCGGGATGCCAGCGCCGATGCTGCCGCCGTGCGCCGCAGGGTCAGCTCGGTACCATCCATGATCGCGAGGGGCGCACCTGTTTCTGCATCCAGCAACAGGTAGCTGGCATGCACCGACGCCAGGCCACGTTTTGCGTTGTCCGGAAATACCGTCGCGATCTTGACACCGAGAGCAACACCGTCCTGCCAGGCAGGCATCAGAAGCAGCGTCGCACTGTTGTGTTGTGGCACAGGTACCGAGTGGTGTGCCCGGACAGGCGTCGTAAACCCGCCAGCAAACGCGACGCCAAGGGCATCAATCAAGGCCGCGTAGGGCAAGGCGGTTGCAACTGCCCTGGAATCAAGGCTTAGCATGGGAACGGTACATTACGAATGAATTTGGAAAGCGACATGCGGGGGAAGTATAGGTGAGTTTGCCTTGAGCCTGTGAACGACAGAAACTGTTTCCTGACTAACGGCATCCATGGCCCTGAAAAACCCTGCCGCACAATTGACAATATCGTCACGCGCGGCAATAGCGGTAGCGGGATATGCACA
>JAGREQ010000472.1 GCA_020446465.1 Novosphingobium sp.
GCCCATCACCGAGCGGACATCGGCGAAGTCGAGATTGATCAGGCCGGGCATCACCATCAGATCGGTGATCGAACGCACGCCCTGCTGCAACACTTCGTCGGCGAGCTGGAAAGCCTCCTTGAAGGTCGTCTCCGCCTTGGCGACGAGGAACAGGTTCTGGTTGGGAATAACGATCAGCGTGTCGACGTGTTGCTGCAGTTCCTCGATACCCGACTCAGCCGCGCGCATCCTTCGCGTGCCTTCGAACAGGAACGGCTTGGTAACAACGCCGACGGTCAGCACGCCCTTGTCGCGGGCCGCCTTCGCGATGATCGGCGCCGCGCCCGTGCCCGTACCGCCGCCCATGCCGGCAGCAATGAAGACCATGTGCACACCATCCAGCGCACGCTCGATCTCGGGAAGTGTTTCTTCAGCCGCTGCCCGGCCGACTTCGGGACGGGAGCCCGCGCCAAGCCCTTCGGTGATGTCCGGCCCAAGCTGGATGCGATGTTCTGCCACCGAGCTGTTCAGCGCCTGGGCGTCGGTATTGGCGACCACGAAATCGACACCTTCGATACCGGCTTCGATCATGTTGGCGATGGCATTGCCACCCGCTCCGCCGACACCGACCACGGTGATACGCGGACGCAGTTCCTCAATCGCTGGCGGTCCAATATTAATACTCATCTCGCTCTCCTGGCAGGCATGCGAGGGGAAAAACCCTGAAGTCACACTGATTGCACGCTTCGACTCGGCGAATCAAAGCCCCGCCACCCTTTGTCCACAGTCGGATTTGGGGGCAGCACACACCCGGAAACGCCGAAATCGACCTCGCAGTTCCACTGTTCAGAAATACTCCTTCACCGCCCGATAGACCCGGTTGACCAGGCCTAGGCCGGAATAGCGCGTCGCCGTCTGATAGCTGGGTCCGATCGATCGTATGTCAACAGGATCGGCAGCGGCATAGAGGACCAGACCGGTAAGCGTCGCGAAGCCCGGCTTGACATGGGCTTCGGCCAGACCCGGCAGCTGCGGCGGACGGCTGATGCGGGCAAGCCTGCCGAGCGCCGACTGGGCATAGTCCGCAAGGCCCACGAGTTCCGCCCCGCCTCCGGTAAACACCACCTGCTGACCGCGCTGGCCGCTGAAACCCAGCGCCTTGAGCGACTTCGCGATCTCTTCCATGAGTCGCCCCAGCTGGGCGGTCGTCACCGAGACCAGTTCGGCGCGCGGTATCCGGTTCTTGTCATCGGCATGGCGGGCGATGGGGCCCATGCCTTCTTCGCCCGGAGCATTGACCGGTATCATCTCACGGTGGTCGGCCGGACTGGCGATTGCCGAACCGTTCACGCATTTCAGCCGCTCGGCCTGAAACCGGCGG
>JAGREQ010000473.1 GCA_020446465.1 Novosphingobium sp.
GGTGAGTCCATCCCATTCGGCGCCTTCGACGAGAATGTCTGGAAGATGTCACAACGCGACGTGATGCCGGGCCAGCTGCTCAACGGGGGGCAGGTGATCTGCGGCAAGAACGCGACGCGCCGCCGTCTCAATATGGCCATGAAGCAAGCCGCCGGTTTTGGCACGGACTACCCCACGGGGGCGGGCGAAAAGATCATCTGCCTGCGCAATCGTAACGATCTCGGCCTAATCAATGGGATGTTCCTGACGCTCACCGACGTGCGGGCTCATCCGCACAATCCGCGTGCATTTCGTGCCGAAGTCCAGACCGAGGACGGGCTCGCGATCCCGGGCGAGCAGGAGTTCTGGCGCGGTGAATACGATGACCATGTCCTCTTCGACCCAAATCGAAATCGGGATGAATGGTTGGCACGCCGCGGTCTGATCGAGACCAGCTGGGGCTACGCCATCACCTGTCATAAGGCCCAAGGATCCTCCTTCGGCACGGTGGTCGTCTTTGACGAAGGCTTCGGTCGCAGTGCCGAGGATTACAACCGCTGGCTCTACACCGCCATCACCCGGGCCGAACATGGCCTGCTGATCTTGTCATGAGAGGAGTGTCTCAAATGCAAAAGCCATCACGCGATCCGCGTTCGCCGGCAGAACAAGAGGCGAGTCTGCAAGCCATCGCCACCCAAACCGGTACCTCTGTCGAAGAATTGCGCCAACTTGAACAGGCCTTGCGAGAGATACCCATCGATCGCTACCTCGAAGGGTGTTTTGGCGAAAACCACGGCGCGTTTTACGATCCGCGCGAGGACCTCTGGATTGTTCCCAACCACGCGCATGATGGGCCTGGGTTTGCGTTCACCGCAATCCGGAGCGACCGCAGCTGGTTTGCTGGGGTTGTGCCCCCGGGGGCATTCCAATGAGTGCCGTGGTTATCGATCTCAACGATGTGATCCCAAACTATACAGAGGCGCCGCGCTTTGATCTCGACCTGATCGTGCAGCGTTTGCGCGAAACCGCCGAGACCTGGGTGCCGCGTCTGTTTCCGAACGGCAAACGTGTCGGTGATGAATGGCGGCTGGCCAATATCCGCGGCGATGCCCCGCGCAACACAGGCTCCTGTGTCATCGCCCTGCGCGGCCCGCATGCCGGGGACTGGATCGATTTTGACGGGAATGCAGGTGGCGGGCCGATCAACACGATCGAAGAAGGGACAGGTCTGACCGGACGTGATCTGATCGTTGAGGCCGCCGATACAGCAGGCGTTTTGCCAGGGGCACCCGCTCGTCAGGCACCCGTATCCAAATCGGCGCCGAAACGTGATGTTGCACAGGACATTGCCCACATTCT
>JAGREQ010000474.1 GCA_020446465.1 Novosphingobium sp.
CCTCGCCGACCGTCAGATGGAAGGCGAGCGGTCGTCCGAGGGCATCAGCCAGGCAGTGAAGCTTACTGGTGAACCCGCCCCGCGAGCGGCCAAGAGCGCGTCGATGAGTCCCCCTTTTCCGCCCGCTGCCGAGACATGGGCGCGAACGGTGGTGCTATCGATGCTGTAATGGCCGCTATCCGCCATGACCTCGGCCAGCGTCACGGCAACGGTCTCCCAGACCCGGCTTCACTCCATCGTCGGAACCGCCGATAGATGGTGTTCCAGCTACCGTATTTGGGCGGCACGTCACGCCACGGCGCACCACAGCGAAGTCGCCAGAGAATACCATTGATGATTGCGCGGTTCTGCTCAGGCCGCCTGCCTCGACCCCGGTTCTCAGGCTCAATCGGCAGCAAGTCCTTCAAGATGCGCCATTCCGCTTCGGTGAGATCGCCCCGGCTCAAGCCTGCCTCCAAAAAGCAGCCTTGAATCAAGCCTCGGTGGCCCCGTCAACTTTTTCGGTCCGGTGGCGGCATCGCGCCAAAGCATTTATGCTGGTCTTATGGCCTCGAATCTCTTCACGTTCATCTGCGAATACAAGGGCGGGACATACGTCTCTCAGGTCCGCGCCCCGGATCACGAAAGTGCGATGTTCGAATGGGCAGCCCTGTTGCGAAGAGAGCAGCCGATTGAGAGCATGTCGGACGTGATCGCGCAGGCCGCCAGCGACGCCCAAAACAGCCCCGTGCTCCTTACCGGACTTTCTGATGTTTGGTGCTGGTCCGCGACGGTC
>JAGREQ010000475.1 GCA_020446465.1 Novosphingobium sp.
ACAAGTGTAAGTCATCAGGAAACCTGAAATGACGAAGAACAGATCCACTCCGAAGTCTCCGGGGAAAAGTTTGGAATTAAAGCTATCAACCCTATCAACCAAAAGCGCCGCCAGTTCATGCGCGATATGACTGATTACAACGCATAAAACGGCTGCAGCACGAAGAACCTGGATGGTCTCCATTTTGGGTGTAGATGTTGTCATAGGTCTTTCCGTAAGATTTCTTACGACCAGATTAGGACAACTTGGTAAATAAAATCATATGTCATCAGAATACTGTCGCCCGCTAATGCAGGCGGCTTTTTTGTTTCTCTCCCCCGGTGCGCGTGGTGGGCGGCTGTCAGGTCTAGCCCCGCTGCGCCAGGCTGCAACCCGATCCCTTCGTGACCGGGTCTTCCAGTCGTTCCTCCTTCCAGCCCGCATGTCTCTCTGATCGCTGATCCGCCTTTGCCGGCGGGTGCGGCCCGTCTCGGGTCAGCGGCGCTTGTCCTGCCAGTCTCGCCGCCCACCCCGCTTCCGGGGGTGAGTGCGGCAGTTGGACCAGAGAGCAGGAGGCCGCCATGGCGAAGAAGAAACGACAGAACAGGGAACAGCAGACGGAGACGGAGAGCGGCGGCAAGGTCGATCTCTACCAGTCCGTCACGGACAAGATCATTGCCGAGCTTGAGGCAGGCCGCCTGCCGTGGGTGCAACCATGGGATGGCCAGCAC
>JAGREQ010000476.1 GCA_020446465.1 Novosphingobium sp.
CCGGGTCGGCGCCTCGGACAATCTGGCGCGCGGGCGCTCCACCTTCATGGTCGAAATGGTGGAAACAGCTGCCATCCTCAGCCAGGCGACGGAACGCAGTTTCGTCATCCTTGATGAAGTGGGCCGCGGGACATCGACGTATGACGGGCTGGCGCTGGCCTGGGCGGTGGTCGAGGCGGTGCATGAAACGATCCGCTGCCGGTGCCTTTTTGCCACCCATTACCACGAACTGTCACGCCTTGCCGAAAGCTGCGATGCGCTCTCGCTCCACCATGTCCGCGCGCGCGAATGGAAAGGCGATCTGGTCCTGTTGCATGAACTGGCCGGAGGGCCGGCAGATCGCAGCTATGGCCTTGCCGTCGCACGGCTCGCAGGGGTGCCGCCTCTTGTCCTCAAGCGTGCAAAATCGGTGCTCGACCGGCTGGAGAAAGGCCGCGCCGAAACGGGTGGCCTCGCGGCCGGGCTTGGTGATTTGCCGCTTTTTGCAGCGGCGGCTGCCGAAGTGGAAACAACCGTCAACGATCCGGTGCGAGAAAAGCTGGACACGCTCGACATTGACGCCCTTTCTCCACGAGAGGCGCTGGACGTTCTCTACGCACTCAAAACAATGGCCCATAGCGTTTCGTGAAAAAGTTGAATTGGCAGAAACGCTATAGGCTTTTGATTTTCCGCATTTCTTAACCGAAAAAGTCTAACAACTTT
>JAGREQ010000477.1 GCA_020446465.1 Novosphingobium sp.
GGGCCACCCATTTGCCGACACGCGCGCCGCGATAGTAGCCAAGGTGCTCGCCCTCATTGAGCGTTAGCCAGTAGGGCTTCTTTCGAGACTCCAGCCGCAAGCGCTGTTCCCGCTTCGCCAGTTTTGCGTCCTGCACAACCCTTGCCATCGCTGTCCTTTCCCGAATTTCCCCAATGGCTCCCTAATATCCATTGGGGAACTTACACGGACGCCTAGGGACAAGCAATCAGGAAAGGCGCAGAATAGCGTTGTTTCTGGACGTTTCGCACCGTTTCAAAAAATGGCAGAAATGCGCTTGTTAGCGCCCTCTCACGGCTGAAACACGGGTTCGATTCCCGTAGGGGTCACCATCCAGAAATTGCCTCGTCAGTCCGGCGCTTTGCCGAAGCCGCCTCCGCCCGGCGTTTCGATCACGAACGCGTCGCCTGCGGCCATATCTACCGAAGCTGTGCCTTCGAGCATTTCGATGCTTCCATCCTTGCGTTCAATCCGGTTGACGCCGCATGTGCCGTCGTCGCCGCCTTCGAGACCGAACGGTGGGACTCGCCGATTGTTGGAGAGTATCCCGGCCTGCATCGGCTCGCGGAACCGGATGCGGCGAACCGCACCGTCGCCGCCGCGATGCTCGCCCTTGCCTCCAGATCCGCGCCTCAGTGAGAAACGCTCGACCAGCACCGGAAAGCGCGATT
>JAGREQ010000478.1 GCA_020446465.1 Novosphingobium sp.
GTTCGGGATCGCGCTCGCGCTCCGTGCGGACCAGCGCGCGGTCGCCGACGCCCGGTACAGGCATCCCGGGTTTCGCGCGGCGCGGCATGTGCAGTAGGATGCGCGGCGTGGGGCCGAGCTGGCTCGTGTCCCATTCGACGGGGCGCGCGATCAATTCGCCGTCGAGATCGCGGCCGGTGACGTCGCACAGCACGACCGGCGGCAGCACGCCGGGCTTGACCAGTCCCTTGCCGCGCCGCTCGACCGCGCCTTCGTCCTCGAGTTCGCGCAGGACGCGCTTGAGGTCGATCTTGTCGGACCCCTTGATGCCGAATTCGCGCGCGATCTCGCGCTTGCCGATCTTCGACAAGTTTCCGCCCGCGCGCTCGCGCGCGATGAAGGCGAGGATTTCTTCGCGGGAGGGGAGGGTCTTGTGTTTCGTCTTGTCGTTCACGGGCGGCTGAGGATTCCTGAGGATCGGGCGTCGCGCCCATGTTGCGCCGGGGCGGCCATCGGCTGCAATGTCCCGCCGCCAGGGAGACGATGATTATGAACATGGTTCGCCAACGCCCGTTTCGCCAGAAGACGATCGGCATTCTCGGCGGCTCCAGCAACGAGGCGACGGTCGAATATTATCAGGGACTCAATGCGCGGCTGAACGCGGTCTACGGCGGCTGGGACAATGCGGAGATCGTC
>JAGREQ010000046.1 GCA_020446465.1 Novosphingobium sp.
CTTCGCGACGTGAACGAATCTGCGAAGAACGCTTCCTGAATGGGCGACAGGCCAGATTGCATGGCAACGCGGCCAGTGGCTTCTGAACGGCTCACGCAACGCGAACGGGCGGTAATCGCTACGATTTTTGCCGGTTTCGTGCTGACGCAGGCCTGGCTCATTTTTTTTCTTTTTTTAAATTGGGAAGAATACTGGATTCTCAATCAGGTTTACGCCTACCGTGCCGGCGACCTGAACACCCCGTTCCAGACGTTTCACGTTCATCTTTTTGCATGGCTACCGACCGTTCCTGCATCGGAAATCGGCCAGATCGCAGTCGGGCGATCAATTGCATTCATCTGCGAATTGCTGGTGTTCGCAGTTATCTACGACATTACGAGGCGGCTATTTTCGGCACGCGACGCGCTGTTCGCACTGGCAGCCTACGCCTGTGCGGGATTCGTTCTCGCACACGGGATGAGTTTTCGAACAGACCCCTTTGCAGCGATGCTGATCATTGCCGCACTCTGGCTCATGACAGTGCCACGAAAGAGCTTCATAATCGCAATGCTCGCAGGCCTGGGTGCTGCCCTTGCCTTGCTGATAACGATCAAGACAGCGCTGTTCCTGCCCGCGTTCGGCGGGGCGTTTTTGTATCGTTGGCATAATCGTTCGAGCAAATGCACATGGACATCGATTTGCACGTTTTTTGCTGTCAGCGCGCTGGCAACGCTCTTCTTTTTTGCCGTGGGCTGGGCTTTCCATTCATCCAGCCTTGCCTCTGCCATGCCGTCGCCGGTCGCTGGGCCGCCTTCAGGTTTCAACCACAATGCGCTGACATCCCCTGCTGATGCGGCATTTGAAAAGACCGTGGCAACGCCGGGCTTCTTTCCCGGATTTTCGTATTTCACGCGGTGGCTCGCCTTCGGGCCAGTCGCAGGTATAGTGATGCTTTCTGGTGTAGCTCTCGCAGTTGTTCAGGCGGTAAAGGGCAGAGGCGCAATCCGGTTCGTCCCGTTGTTATTCGCGCTGCCTTTGGCCAGCCTGCTCTTCTATCGAAACGCCTATCCCTATTTTTATCCGTTCATCCTGCCGTCTGTTGCAATCTGTGCCGCCCTGTTTTCACAGCAGTTTCCTGACCCGCTGCGGCGTATGCTTCTCATCATTCTGATGGCCGGGGGGCTTCTGTTCCAGATCGGTTATTACCTGCAAAATGATCAGATTACTCAGCGCGAGACTGCCCGGCAGGTCCACCAGATGTTTCCAACCCCGGTAAATTACATTGACCGGAACGCCGCCATTCCCTCGTTCACAAAGGCCGGGCCATTCATGTCCACCTGGGGGATGGAAGGGATTATGGAAAAGGGGCAGCCTGTCCTTGCCCCCGTGATCGCCCAAAAACAGCCGCCCATGGTGATAGCGAACTCGCCTTACCTCGAAGCCGCGCTTGATCGGTCAATTCCCACGCCCCTTGTCCCCATGCCAGCCGCTGACGTGCGCGCCTTGCGCGAAAACTACATTCCGCATTGGGGCCAGATCTGGATTGCCGGGAAGAAATTCCCTCCTCATAATGGCGTGAGGCGCTTTACCATCGCTGTTTCAGGGCCATACACACTGGAATGCGCAGGCTCCATCTCGCTCGATGGGACACTGCACGCCTGTGGAAGCACAGCGAACCTCACGGCTGGCCCTCACATGATCGACGCGCCTCCACACATGCAAGTGACCTTGCGCTGGGGCGAGCACCTGCCGCGCCCGACACGGGCACCACCAACAGCGCCGTTTTACTATGGCTTCTGATTCCCATTCGATAGAAAATCCGGGCCGGGTTGTTTTCATCACGCGCAAATGGGCACCCGCTGTCGGCGGCATGGAAACCTATTCGATGCGCCTGAGTGAAGAACTGGCCAGCTTGTGCAAAATTGATGTCATTGCCCTTTCCGGCAACGTGGATGGCAGCCCCCCTTCTGCGTGGCGCCTGCTCACCTTCCCGCTGACTGCATTGTGTCGCTATTGGCCGCTACGAGCAGACATCAGCGTGCTGCATCTGGCCGATATGGCATTATGGCCATTGGCGATACTCGGGCGGCTTGGCCCGCGCCGCCCTGTTGTGGTTCTTTCAGCCCACGGGACGGATGTTGCCTACCATCGCCGCAAAACCATCCGTGGGAAACTTTACGGCGCCTATCTCAAACTGGGTGCAAAGCTACTGCGAAAGGCTCGTGTGATCGCCAACTCGCAGGCAACCCGCGAAGTCGCTGCCGAAACCGGCTGGCGGTGTCGCGCCGTTATACCCCTGGCGACCGATATGGTTGGCCCTGAACCCGATGGCACTCACCAAGGGTATATTCTGTTTGCGGGGCGACTGGTTGAGCGCAAGGGATGCGGCTGGTTTATCCGTCATGTCCTGCCGCTGCTCCCTCAACACATAACGTTAAAGGTCGCGGGCACAGTCTGGAATCCGGAAGAAAAAGCCGCACTGACAAACCCGCGCGTCACATTCCTTGGCCCACTGCCCGCAACCGAACTGGCGCACGCCTATCGCGATGCCCTGTGCGTCATCGTGCCCAATATCCGCATTCCCAATGGCGAGTATGAAGGGTTTGGCCTTGTCGCGCCGGAAGCTGCGGCGGCTGGCGGGCTGGTGCTGGCATCAAATTGTGATGGTTTGCGCGATGCGGTGATTGACACAGTGACCGGGTGGCTTCTGCCTCCGGGGGATCGGGACGCATGGGCAAGAAAGGTAAACGAAGTCGTTCACTGGGATATGGGGAAGCGGCGCACGTTTTTGCAGTCCGCCGTTCGCAAGGCGCAAGAGCACTATGCGTGGCCACGCGTAGCGCGTGAGGTTCTGGCCGTTTACCGTCCGGATTGAGTCTGGACTTCCGCTTGCTTCGCCTGCCATGCCCGATCTCGCAGACGCAAGTTGTTAAGGCCGCGTCGATCAAGTCGGGGACCGAGGAAGCGATAAAAGAACCAGTCCAAACCAGCTGAGGGAATAAGCTTGTAAATCACGCGCTCCGCAAGATTCCAACTGCAATCCGAACGATCTTGTCGCCGGTCGGAGGGAAAACACACGAAACCGGGGTTATAAATGAGCGGCCCTCGCTCCAACAGGCGAAACACGATTTCATGGTCTTCCAGGACATAAGGCCAACGACTGACGTCG
The DNA here is from genome assembly GCA_020446465.1 of Novosphingobium sp. Lineage (GTDB taxonomy): Bacteria > Pseudomonadota > Alphaproteobacteria > Sphingomonadales > Sphingomonadaceae > JAWKXU01. The sequence goes on from JAGREQ010000046.1 coordinate 3,149, forward strand.
AAACCTCCCGCACTTTTGAACGCAGTGCTACGGAAGACCTGCGCGTAGCCGCCGGTATGACACTTTCGAGGAAGCAGTAGGCTGAAAATGTGCAATTTCGCACGCTGAAACCTTGATCGCTTTTGCGAACCTAGCCCAAAAGCCAGCACACACGATGCGTCTGGGTTACGATCAAACAATCCAAGCGCAAGCTCTACATAATTGGATGGATAAATCGTATCCGCATCAAGAGTAGAGAAATATGGTGTTTCGATACTTGCCGTGCCCGTTATCAACGCATTGATCTTACCTGGTAAAGATTCACGTAAAAATGTGGCATCAATATCGGGCATCGTATCGCAGACGGTGCGGGCAATACGCTCGCTTCCGTCATCAGAACCATTGTCGACGAGAATTAGTCTAAAACGCCTGTCGGTCTGCGCAGAAATGCTGCTAAGCGTCGCTCCAATGAAATCGGCCTCATTGAAGTATGGTATGACCAGCGTGATGAGTGATTTATCAGGCATTGCTTAGCGTACATTTCATGCGCTTGAAGGGCATATAAATCAGCCAGAAAAGTTCTGTGCGAAGCCGCCGTAACCAAGTTAGCGCATGTTGTCGTTGCAGCCGGCGATCTTCATTCAAACGCAGGCTCATCGCAGGCCAGTCTGTCAGCGTACTGACACCAGTCGCCGGCATCTCAGCCAGAATTTCAGGGACGACTGAAAGTCTGGCACCAGCACGTTTTGCACGAAGTAAAAATTCGTAATCCATGGCAATGCGAAAGGACGGGTCGAAAACACCAATCTTTTCATAAACGTTACGACGACAAAGCATCCCTTGATGCGGATTGGTCATCTTAAACTCGGTCAACAATCCAAGAGGCCGTGCCCGACGCCTTTCGACAACACCGCCTTGCCGCAGCAATGCTACGTCACATGCAACGATATCATAGTGCTGCCCCAGTGCTGGTAGCAGCTTTTGCAAGTTTTCTACCGAAGCGAACCTGTCCTCCGCCTGAAGGATCAGAATCCACTCTCCCCGCGCCATGGCGATACCTTTGTTCATGGCATCAGCAATGCCCTCATCCGGTTCGCTGATCCAGCGCACCTGACCGCCCAGACTTTCAAGGTATTCCCGCGTCCCGTCATGCGATGCGCCATCGATGATAATATGCTCTACGCTGGCAGCGGTTTGCTCTGCAACGCTTTGTACGGTCGCCTTCAGCCCTTCGAGGGCGTTGAAGGTCGCGGTGACGACGCTTACCAGTGGTTTTTCAGATGTCTGCGGCATACGCCCCATAAGCCCTCAAATGTATTTACGCCTCATAACTGTTCGCCGCGGATAAGGAACTGATGAATGAGATACTATCGGTATAGAAAGGCCAATCTCCTAACTACCGGAACGATACACCGGGAAGATTCATGCTCTATGGCAGCCTCACCAGAGCATCCGGCAAGCCTGCTACTCGAAGAGGGGCTTCGAACAAGGCTCCGGCATCAGGTTCTGCGAGCAATTCTGCCTCGCTCATTCCTTCCTGCGCGGTAGTGACGTAGAGAGTCGCAAGGTCATCTCCACCGAAGGCCGGGCAGCTAGAACGCATAGCGGACAACGTGAACGTCTCAACCGTTCGCCCATCGCCGGGCGCCAGGCGCACTACCTTGCCAGAACCCCAGCGGGCGTTCCAAATGCAGCCCTCGCGATCCACCACCGCACCATCGGGACCGCCCTCATCTTCAGCCACTTTCAGGAATACTTGAGGTTCGCCCTGCGGCCAGCCATCATCACCCAACTGCCAGCACCAAAGTGTGTAGGCTGCCGTGTCGGCAAAATAGGCGAGCGCGCCATCGGGCGAGAAACAGATGGCATTAGGGATTGTAAGCCCCTTTCGCAGGCATCTCAGTTCCCCGCGAAAATAGCGCCAGATACTACCAAGCCCGGGTTCGGCACCCTTGCCCATGGTGCTTACCCAGAACCCGCCATGCCGGTCAGCGCGCCCATCGTTAGATCGGGTCCGTGAATCGTCCGATTCAAGTGGGAGCAGCACCTTTCGCGATCCTGTTGTAGGGTCGAACCGCAGCAATGATGAAGCAGATGCAACAATCAGCCCTCCCTGCTCAAGCAGGGCAGCGGCAGAAACCGACTCAGCAAACACCCAGCTTTCAACTTTGGCATCGCCTGGTCGCCAGGCCAGAAGTTTACCAGTCAAGATATCAAACCAATACAGCCGTCCATTGGCCCACAGCGGCCCCTCACCAAGTGTGCAGCGGTGTTGCAAAACAGGTTTCATTATCATGGTGAGAGCATATAGCATTGGCCCAGAAGGGATGGGAATGACAACTACTCAGTATCTTGACCTGAAGGGGCGCTCAATTTTCCTCACGGGCGGTGGGGCCGGTATTGGTGCGGCGTTGACCGAAGCATTCGTAGGCGCTGGCGCGCGGGTCGCCTTCGTCCAGCGGTCGGACGCCAGTGCATTCGTAGAGGCTGTGGAGCAAAAATTTGGGTCTAGGCCCTTGTTTCTCCCATGTGACGTGACTGACATTATCGCGCTCCAAGCTTCAATGGCACAAGCTGCGGAGGCGCATGGTCCGGTCACCATCCTGATCAACAATGCAGCCGATGATACCCGCCATGACCTTGCCGGTATGGATTCCGATGGGTGGGACCGGGCGATTGCGGTAAATCTAAAACCACATTTTTTCACGGCTCAAACAGCGGCAGAAGGTATGCGGGCGGCAGGCGGTGGCGCGATCATCAATCTCTCCTCAATCTCCTACCTCATGGGCAATGCAGGCTATCCTGCGTATGTCGCAGCCAAGGCAGGAATCACGGGACTGACCCGGGCACTGGCCCGTGAGCTTGGGCCTGATAACATCAGGGTCAACGCACTTCTTCCCGGTTGGGTACTGACCGAGCGCCAACGCCGTCTGTGGGCCAAGCCGGACGAATTGGCCGCCCATCTTGACCGACAGTGCCTAAAGCGACACCTGAATGAGGAAGACATTATTGGCGCAGCCCTCTTTCTGGCCTCGGATGCTGCGGCGATGATTACCGGCCAAGCCCTGGTCGTCGATGGCGGCATGGTAACGACCGGGTGATGGTTGTCAGATTCCAATTCAGACTGTAGCGTACTCCCACGCTCGCAGGGGCATTACAAAAGAGCGAAGATAGATGAATTCAGACATCGCGCCCTCGACGGGCACTGCTGAGGGGCAGGCCGGGAAACGGATTGTCGTAATTGATCAGACTGCTCCCGGCGGCGTTACTGCGACAGGAGCGTTGAAGGAAACGTATTTCGGCAACATACCTGCAGAACGACTGCTTATGGTTCACGACACGGGAATGCTCGAACGGCACACTTTGCGAGCAGGACTCAATCCAAGATTCTGGAATACGCGCGTTTATCGTGGAATTGGCCAGCCGTTGGGTCTCATCAGAGCTTTCAAACCGGATATTCTAATCTATAGGCCGCTGCCGTCAGCTCCTCTCCTGCACCATCTTGCCTGCACTCTTGCAATCGAAGACCGTTTACCGCTCCTGTTATGGTTCATGGATGACTGGCCAGAGCGGCTCCGGGCTACCAATCCGGGTGAGGCAGATGCGATCGAGCATGACCTGCGTAGGTTGGCTGAACGAGCAATCGGATGTTTCGCCATTTCGGCGAGCATGGCTTCAGCATTCCATGATCGTTATGGCGGGCCACCTTATCAAATTGCACATAATGGCATACGGCCTGAAGATTGGTCTTTCCCTCGCCCTCTCCGATCAGAAAATCAAGGAATTCTAATTCGCTATTCGGGTGGCCTCGCCCCGGATATGTCACTCGACAGCGTGATTAGTCTTGCCAGGACTGTTTCGGATTTGGTGATAGAGGGAAAATCGGTACGGCTCGAAATCCGTACCCAGAAACACTGGTTACACCGGTATGGGCAGCTTTTCGCAAAACTTCGTGGCATCTCGATCTCACCGGCAGGAGGGTCACAGGCTGAATACCGCCGCTGGATCGCCGGCGCTGATATCGGCGTCGTTGCCTATAATTTTGATGAGGAGACGATCCGTTACACGCGTTATTCCTTCGCTAATAAGGTGCCCGAGTTGATGGCCGCCGGGTCCGCAGTGCTCGCCATCGGCCCTTCCGAAATCGAGACCATACGCTACCTTCAGGAACATGGGGTTGCCGCGATTGCCGACCGACCAGATGTATTGCCCAGCGTATTGTTGTCTCTTCTGAACGACCCTGCGAAGCGCCGCGCACTGGCTGTGACTGCACAAGACCACGCGAAATTGTTGATTTTGGATTCGGTACGCCAGAAAATGGACGCCTTTCTCAGCGGTCCAAGCCGGACAGATGAGGGGGCTCCAGATGCCATCAACCTGATCCGCAATGCGCCACCTGCGTTCGGGTGGAGAGCGCTTGACTGGCTACACATAAGGGTAAGACATCTCAAATGGACCTTCGATAGATTCTGGCGGCAAGTCGTGAGCAGGAGCCGAATCCAATACCCAGCCAATCATGGACTTAAAGGAAGTCGCCATGGGAAATGAAACTGTGGCATTATCTCCAAATGCCGCTTTCGTGTTGGGCAACGGGCCTTCATTGGGCGCAATCGATCTAGCTGCACTTTCACCTTACAGAACGATCGGCATGAATGCCGCATACCGCCATTGGGAGCGCATTGGATGGCGCCCAACCGACTATGCCTGCCTCGATCTCGTTGTGGGCCTGTCCCATATCGAAGGCATCCGCACCCTGATCCGCGAAGGTAAAGGAAAGCCCGTCGATGGTGTCCGTCCGATCTCGCATTTCCTGCTGCGTCAAAATTTGATCGAAGCGTTGGGTAAGGATGCAGAAAATGATCGAGTTATAAACTTCGACGCTCTGCGCCTCAGGAAGCCATTGCTTCAGGTCGATCCAATTACTACCGGAAGCCACGCCTTGCTTTGGGCCAGCCTTGAAGGGGCAAACCCGATCGTCCTGCTTGGTATCGACGGTAATTATGTGGAAATCGTCGACGGCGCCAAACGTCGTGAAGGTATAGTTCTGGAAATTTCCGAACAGAAAGCAAATCCCAACTACTTTTTCGAAGATTACCAGCAACCCGGCGATCTCTATAATGAGCCAAATCCTCGACCAAATCTTCACCTTGATGCCTGGCGCTGCGCAGCAGAGCGAATTGCCAGCAAGACCCGTGTCGTCAACGGCAATCCAAATTCTGAAGTCCGCAGCTTCCCGTTTGCCGATGCGGCCGAACTGATCGCCACCGGATTAACTCCGCCGACGGCGACGAACAAAGTATCAGACAACCCGGCGCGACACGGAACAGGGAAACGCTTGGCCCAGCAAGCGTTTCATATATTTCGCAAGGAACCACTGTTTCTGATCGGCCCCGGCCTGGCGGCAGTCCTTGCAACCCTGTTGTGGTCCTTCGGAGCGCACACGCTGGCGATATTCGTCATTTCGCAACTCGTTGCGGCTGTTCTTACGTTGCAACTGTATTTCGGCACACGCCGCACTGCTCCGCAAAACAATGCTGGCGATATAGCGCTGCTACTCGAAGAGTTTGCTCGCCAAAATCGAATCCGGCACAAGGACGACACCCGAGAAGATTGAGCTTTACGCTAGCGCCTCAAACAGGAGATCCGTTGCGCGCGCTGACACACGGCGAACGGCGTCTTCGGTGTTCGATGCGTTGTGCGAACCAAAGATGCAGCGCGGATGGTCTCGCAGTGGACTATTATTGGGTAAAGGCTCGATTTCAAACACATCAAGGGCAGCCGAATGGACCCGGTCATCGGACAAGGCACGGATAAGCGCAGCCTCATCGATAACAGGACCGCGGGCAACATTGACAACCCGCAAGCCCGGACGCGCGAGGTTTATGGCCGCATCATTCAACATATGATGGGTGATGAACGTCAGTGGGCAGGTGAACACAACAAATTCGGCACTTCCCAGTGCGTCCGGCCAGACGCCTTTCTCGACTCCTTCTGGAACCTTAGTAGCGTCCAGCACTGGATCGATGGCAATGACCCGAACACCTGCTGCCACCAGCCGTCTGGATGTTTGCCGCCCAATGTCGCCCATGCCGACCAGCACTGCAGTTCGCCCGTCCAGCGAGATACCACGCGGCTTGGGCCAGTTCCCTGCGCGAACCCCACGATCAATACACCAGGTCTCACGCGCGAGGCCCGTCACATAATGCATAGCAATATCCGCCACCTCAGCCCCGAAGGCGGCCGGCGTATTGGTGACGGGCAGATTTAGCCGGCGCGCGGCCTCGAAATCGACATTATCGATGCCCACCCCCCATTTGACGCAAGCGCGCAAGCGCCCTGCACGGCCAGCCTCGAGCACGCTGGCAGTGGCCGGATCGTCGCCGATGATCCAGCCATCAAAGTCTGGTACTAGGCGGATCAACTCCTCTTCAGACACAATCTGCACGAAATCCGGGATAACGAGTTCGGCCCCGCGGGCCTTAAAAACCGGCCGCATTTCGTCTGCAATACCAATCATCGGCGGACAAGTCAGAAGAACCCGGGTCATGACCGCACCCCCAACGCAACAGCCTCGGCCAGCGTCCAATCATCCGGCCCATCGATGTCGAGCGATTCAAGCTTCGGTGTCTCGAACAGTACCGGATGACGTCCGATCCGGGCGCCTGTGGCGGAGAAGCTCTTCGCGCTAAAAATATAGAGGTTCGAGTTCTCCTCGAACCAAGGCTCCAGATCCTGCGTACGAATCAGGTTATCGGGATCGTGGTTCACCGCCGATCCATCCTCTCTATAGAATCGGGTCTGCAAACGATTGACTGTGAAAAGGCTGTCGGCCCTGCCTTCCGCAACCGCCTCGCGATATACAGCCAGTGCCTTGCGCACGGTGTCAGCCGAAACTAGCGGGTTTGTTGTATGAGTCATCAGGTACACATCAGCCGAAACGTTGGCCAGATCGTCAGCTATGACAAAATTCATGGAAACGTGATCACCCCGGATTTCCTCGGGCCGACGGCGAAGGGTCAACTTGCCGGACCGATCAAACTCATCAATGCCGTGCTCCGCCAGCTCGGCCTGCGCGTCGGTGTTGATGACGACCTCATCAATCTCATCCATTTCGATCAGGGTCGATAGCATCCACTTGTAAAGCGGTCGGTTA
>JAGREQ010000479.1 GCA_020446465.1 Novosphingobium sp.
CGGGGGTTGATGCTGGCCCGCCAGATATGGCGCTATGCGGTGGCTACTGGCAGGGCCGAGCGGGACATTTCGGCCGAGCTGAAGGGCGCGATGACCCCGTACAGGGGCAAACACTTCGCCGCCATCACCGAGCCGGAGAGGTTGGGCGCGTTGTTGCGCGCCATCAAGGCGTACAAGGGCGGCCCCATCGTGCGCGCCGCACTCCAGTTGGCCCCCATGCTGTTTCAGCGGCCGGGCGAGCTGCGCGCGGCTGAATGGTCGGAGATCGACCTGGAGAGGGCCCTATGGACCATTCCCTCGGCCAGGATGAAGCGCAGCAAGGCCGGCAAGGAAAACGGCGACCCGCATCTGGTGCCGCTGCCACGCCAGGCCATGCAGATACTGCGCGAGCTGCACGTCTACCCCGGGCACGGTCGCATGGTGTTTCCCGGCGAGCGCAGCCATGAGCGCCCCATCTCGGAGAACAGCGTGCGCACGGCGTTGATCACCATGGGCTACACGCCGGAAATTCAGACCTGGCACGGGTTTCGGGCCACGGCACGGACGATGCTGGCCGAGCGCCTGGAATGCGACCCGCTGGTGATCGAGGCGCAACTGGCCCATGCTGTCAAGGACGCCAATGGCAGGGCCTACAACCGCACGACTTACCTGAAGCAACGTACCGACATGATGC
>JAGREQ010000480.1 GCA_020446465.1 Novosphingobium sp.
CGCTTTGCCTCCAGTGCGCCTGCTGCCGCTCCCGCGCCCATATGCCAAGGGAACACTGTGCCTAGCTCGCGGCGCCAGCGTACAAGGCACACCGCGAGATCCCGCCCGTTGCTGAAAGGCCTGCGCGTCGCCGACCGCCGCCGCGAGTGCAGTCGTATTAATCGGCCCGATCCATAGCCGGCCGACAGCCAATGCGTTGGCGGGTCGGCTAGGCTCAGGACTCATAACCAGAAGATGACGGTTGCGGCGATGCAGATCGCGCTCATGAAGGTGTGGGCGCAGCGGTCGTAGCGGGTGGCGATGCGGCGCCAGTCCTTGAGCCTTCCGAACATGCGCTCGATGCGGTTGCGCTGCTTGTAGAGCTCGGTGTCGTAGGGGATCGGCGCCTTGCGGTTCGCCCGGCCCGGGATGCAGGGCGTGATCTCGAGATCGGTCAGGGCCTCGCGGAACCAGTCGCTGTCGTAGCCCTTGTCGGCGATCAGCCTGTCGGCCTCCGGCAGGTTCGGCAGCACGGTCGCCGCGCCGCGATAGTCGCTGACTTGGCCCTCGGTGAGCAGCAGGATCAACGGCTTGCCCTCGCGGTCGCAGACCGCGTGCAGCTTCGAGTTCAGGCCGCCCTTGGTCCGTCCGATACGGCGGGGAACAGCCCCTTTTTGCGCAGGCTGGCGGCGG
>JAGREQ010000481.1 GCA_020446465.1 Novosphingobium sp.
GGATTGCCGAGGCAACCACAAAGCAGGCACCCATCGGTGTCGAAGGTCGCGGATACGGTTTCCAGTGGTGGACCAATGACGAGGGCAGCTATGCCGCGCAGGGTATCTTCGGGCAGGGCATCTTCATCGATCCCGCACGCAATCTGGTGATCGCATCGAACAGCAACTGGCCGACGGCAACCGATTATGAAGGCGTGGGGGCAGAGCGCGAGGCGTTCTACAAGGCGGTGCAGGCAGCGGTCGACCGGAAGAAGGGGAAGCCGGCCGAACCTGCGGGATAGGCCCGATCAGCCCGATCAGATCGTGCTGCGATAGACCGTCGAGGGGCTGTAGCGCTGCAGGATGTTGTCATGCACGATCGGGCTGAGCAGTTCCATGAAGGCGCAGCCGACGATCGAGTTTTCCCACCACACCACTTCGGCCTGGAGCGATTCCAGGCCGGGGAGGGTGATCCAGCACACCTGGCCTGCATGCATCCGGCTGATCGCGGCGGCACTGAAGCCGGAAATCGACAGATCGTGCACAACCGTCTGGAACGCCCGCCCACCCGAAGCGCGAAGCTGCGCCGGGATGGTGATCTTCGTGCGCGGGCTGCAGCGGTCTTCCTGCGCTGCGACGAGATAATTGTCCTGTGTATCCAGCATGATGGCGTCAAATCCCGTGTT
>JAGREQ010000482.1 GCA_020446465.1 Novosphingobium sp.
GCCATCCCCCCGAGGAGCATTGATGCAACCAGAAGCGCGCGCGGGTATCCCCCGAGTTGTCGAAACACTGCCTCCTGGGCGGCTCCGCGATTGCCGCCCTTGGATACAAGTAGGCCAGCCGCGAGTGATACAATCAAGGCTGGGATCTGCGTCACCAACCCATCACCGACCGACAGCTTGGTGTAAATATCTGCCGATTGAGAAAATGTGAGTCCGTGACGAACCACGCCAATCACGATGCCGCCGAAGATATTCACGCCAGTGATGATGAGCCCGGCTACCGCATCTCCACGCACAAACTTGGACGCACCATCCATAGACCCATAGAATGAGCTTTCCTGCTCGAGCTCTGAACGCCGCACACGTGCTTCGCGCTCATCTATTAGGCCCGCTGACAGATCGGCATCAATCGCCATCTGTTTTCCAGGTATTGCATCCAACGTAAAGCGTGCTCCGACTTCGGCAATGCGGGATGCACCCTTGGTGATGACCAGAAAATTAATGGTAATCAGTATGATGAAGACGATCACTCCGATCACGAAGTCACCGCTCATAACCAGGGTCGAAAACCCTCCAACCACATGACCGGCTGCGTTTGGGCCCTGATGGCCCTCCGAAAGGATCAGCCTTGTGGTCGCGACATTCAAGGCCAGCCTGATCATCG
>JAGREQ010000483.1 GCA_020446465.1 Novosphingobium sp.
GCCCCGCTTCGAACAGTCGCGGATCGCATCGCCGACAAGCGCCACCGGCTTCACCGTCGGAGGCATGGCAAGCTCCGCATCGCGCGACGCGCTGAAACTGTTCACGCCGGCATAGTCCCAGACATTGGTGCGGTAGCGCCCAGTATCGCCAAGGCCGAAGCTGTTGACGTGCCGCCCCGCCCGAACCTTCCAGACAAAGACCAACTCATGCTTCGAACGGTAGAAACTGCCCATGCCGCCATTGGTCTTGTTCCAGACGCAGAGGTTTTTCAACTCATGAAACACGGCGTCGCCCGCAGCAAGCATCTCGCGCATATGGCGCCAGTCCATGCAGACATAGGCGATCGCGCCATCGCGACAGTTCACCGCCGCGGGCGCCAGGGCTTCCCGCAGAAAGGTGGTAAACTCGGCCGGATTCATTTCTCCGGAGGCAAAGGCGAACTCGCGATGCTTCACCTTGCCAAGCCCGCCGACATGGCCGTCCACAGCGACGTTATACGGCGGATCGGTGAAGATCAGATCGACCGTCTCGCCATCCAGCAGCTTTGCGAGCGCCTGTGGATCGCGGGCATCACCGCAAACCAGTCGATGTGACCCGAGGCGCCACAGGTCGCCGGGCCGCGTCGTTGCGGGCCCGGAAGCGACCGGCGGCACCAAATCTG
>JAGREQ010000484.1 GCA_020446465.1 Novosphingobium sp.
CGTCGCCATGCTTCCCCTCGCCACTGCCGGGCTGGCTGCGGTCGACGCGCGCAGCGCCCCCCAGTTCGGCAAGCTGTTCGCCACTTACCAGCGGATCAAGGCCAGCTATGTCGAAGAGGTGGATGACGAAGTGCTGGTGCGCGGCGCGATTGACGGGATGCTGGCCGCGCTCGACCCGCATTCATCCTATCTCGACGGATCTGATCTCGAACGGCTCGAAACCTTGATGGACGGCAATTATCAGGGGCTTGGCCTGTCTGTCACCAGCGATGATGGCGCGGTCAAGGTCATTTCGCCCATGCGCGGCAGCCCGGCTGAAAAGGCGGGGGTGAAGGCAGGCGATTTCGTGACGCACCTTGATGGCAAGCTGATCTACGGGCTGGAGCTGGACGAGGCGGTGGCCCAGATGCGCGGCCCCGCCGGAACCAGCATCCGCCTCACCATCTTCCGCCCGGGCCGCGATGAGCCGCTGGATATCACCGTGGTGCGCGGGGTGATTGAATTGCAGCCGGTTACCTCCGAACTGCAGCAGGGCAAGATCGGCGTGGTGACCGTCAATGAATTTTCACGCGATGTCGGCGAGGATGTGCGCAGTGAAGTGCGCAAGCTGCGGCGCGAGGCGGGCGGGACACTCAAGGGATTGCTGCTTGACC
>JAGREQ010000485.1 GCA_020446465.1 Novosphingobium sp.
CGTCGCCCGGGCGGGCCTGTCGATCGGCGACGAGGCCACGCTTCACAGCCTGCCCGACGGGCGCATCGGAGTCTTCGTGCGGCTGTCGCGGCGACTCCTTGGCTGCATCCCCCGAGAAGAGCGGCGAGCCGTTGAACACTATGGCGATCTTTGACCCTTCGCCCCCGTCCTGGGGCGCCGGATGCATCTTCGACATGATGTGCTGGAGGAACAGGAACGAGCCGTCGTTGATCGCGGGCAGCCCGGCGCCGAAGCGGCCGGAGAAGCCGTGCAGCGCATGCTCCGCCTCAACGACGGATTTCTGATCCTTCCACTCCACGCCGAAGGGCGGGTTCGCCAGGAGGTAGTGAAAACGCTCCCCCTCGAAACCGTCGCGGGTCTTGCCATCGCCCAGCGTGTCGCCAAGGACAATATTGCTGGTCTCCTCGTCCTTGATCAGCATGTCCGAGCAGCAGATCGCCCAGGACTCGTCGTTGTACTCCTGCCCGAATAGCGCGAGGTTGGCGCTTTCGTTCTGCGCGAGGATGAACTTTTCGGATTCTGAGAGCATCCCGCCCGTGCCGCAGGCGGGGTCATAGATGGTCCGGTATATCCCGGGTGTGTAGACGTCCTGCTCCCCGGTATAGATCAGGTTCGCCATCAGCCGGATG
>JAGREQ010000486.1 GCA_020446465.1 Novosphingobium sp.
TAACGCAAATCAATGTTCTGGGCACCTGCAGCAATGCTGTTGTCAATGATGTCGGCGACAGCGGAATCAAAGGAATACCCGATGTCCCGCATAGCCTCGATCATCACCGAAGCTCGTGGCATGAGTTCTATAACTGCGTGTTCTCCCGATTCCTTCACTTGCGTCCCAGTTTGCGAGTTTTCTTACATTCTGCAGCATTTCGATCCGACACTTGTTCAACGGCACAAACAATAAATTTCGTCCCATAACGTCCCAGGAAATCCCGCAAGAGTCCACGTATATTTCAATGGGGCGCAAGGGGTAGCGAGTTCGAATCCCGCCACGCCGACCATTTATTCCTGGAAAGGCCTTCGATTTTCGGATCGAAGGCCTTTTTCCTTTGAGCGGGCCCAGTCCCTCGACAGGCACCCGCTCACGCAGCTTGGCGCTCTTGCGCGTTCAGCGTCAACAGATCACTTGTCCGCGCTCGCGCCCTAGAACTCACCGACCCCACGCCGCGGCGCGGATTGCTGCTGGCGCAGCTGCACGCAGGCGGGATGGTTTGCCATGCCGGGTTTGGCGCATTCGCTGGTGAGGCAGGCGCCGCGGGTGAAGAAGTTGCCATCGCCGCAGAGCGCGCGGGGTGCGGGCGCCGATGCCGGGGCTTTGG
>JAGREQ010000487.1 GCA_020446465.1 Novosphingobium sp.
CTTCCGCCAGCCGCGCCTCGCTGATCTGCGCCGGCAAGCGGTCGAGAAGGGATTCGTACCAGCCGATCAGCGCCCGTTCCTCGCGGCGTTCGGCCATCCAGCCGAACGGGTCGAGGGCGGTGCCTCGCAGCGCCTTGCCACGCGCCAATGCCTTGAGGGCCGGGGTCAGCCAGTTGCCGAAGCGGCGCTTGACCGGGCGGCCGCGCGCATCCCGGCGGGCGGGCAGGAAGGGTGGGGCGAGGTTATAGACAATCCGCCCGCCCTCCCAATCCGTTGCCAGCCTGTCGGTGAATTCGGGCGCGGTCAGCAGCCGCGCAACCTCGTATTCGTCCTTGTAGGCCATCAAGCGGAACAGCGATTGCGCGGCCAGCCGGGTCAGCGCCTCGGCCTCGCCTGCGGGCAGGGCGGGCAAGGCGGCCTGAAACGTGGCGATCCGGTCCATGAAACGGGTGGCGTAAGCGGTGTTCTGGTATGAAGTCAGCTCTGCCGTGAAGCGGTTCAGAAGCTGGTCCAAGGTCTCTGGCGCAGGTTGAGGGTCTTCCAGCGGCAAGCGTTCAGGTGCTGCGGCCAGAACCCGGCCAAGGTTGAAGGCGCGCTGATTGGCGGCAATGGCGGTGCCGTTCAGCACGATGGCCTGTTGCAGCGCCAG
>JAGREQ010000488.1 GCA_020446465.1 Novosphingobium sp.
ATTGTGGCAAAAACCCGGCAAAAGTCCAACATATGCTTGACGTTACGTAGGCCCTCCGCATAAGCGAATGGATTGGGACGCAATGCGCGAGCCCATCTGTTTTTGGTCCGGGGAGGGGTTCTGCCGGACAAGATCGAGGAACATATCGGCAATGACCATGCTTTACATCGTCATCGCCTGCGGTGCGCTTTCTATCCTGTACGCCATGTGGGCGACACAGTCGGTCCTTGCGGCCGATCAGGGTAACGCGCGCATGCAGGAAATTGCGGCGGCCATCCGTGAGGGTGCGCAGGCTTATCTTGCACGTCAGTATACAACCATCGCCATCGTCGGCGTGGTTGTATTCCTTCTCGCCTGGTGGCTGCTTTCCGGCACCGCTGCACTCGGCTTCCTGATTGGAGCCGTCCTTTCTGGAGCGGCAGGCTTCATTGGCATGCATGTTTCGGTGCGTGCCAACGTGCGTACCGCGCAGGCATCTTCCAACAGTCTGGCTGCAGGTCTCGACATTGCCTTCAAGGCGGGCGCTATCACCGGTATGCTGGTGGCGGGTCTCGCTCTGCTTGGCGTTGCCGTCTATTACTGGGTTCTGATCGGGCCAGCCGGCTACTCGCTGGACAATCCCAAGGAAGCCCGCGTCGTAATCGA
>JAGREQ010000047.1 GCA_020446465.1 Novosphingobium sp.
TTGCAATTGATTTAATTGATCTTTTTTTAAGATCATACGTTGGTTCCCATAACCGCTCCCCGATAGGCCCGGCGCTTGAGGCAAACACCAGCGGCTGGATTCGCTCAATCGGCGCGCACCACGACAGTTCTCAACAGCGGCGGTTCAATCGTCCGCAATGCTATTCGGGCAGCCATGCCTGTGACGGCTATGGTTTCCCTATTAGCGAAAACGCTAGTGTTGATGACCGCGTTCTGCGTCAGGAACCCAGAATACGTGTGTGATCACACGGCGACCGTCGCCGAGATTGGTCATATAGACATCGGGCCTCCCATCAGCGGTATAGCCGATCACGCGCCCCCAACCTGAACGAAGGTTACCAAGATCGTTTTCGACTCTTGCTTTGTTCCTGCCTTTACCAGGGGGAGGGCCTCCACCGCCTACAGAACCACCGCCGCTGTCGAGGTGACTACCATAAATGATCGAAAGCTCCTCAAGGTCATGAGAATTGGGGTGCTGATTGTCGGGTGGGCCTAGCGGGTTGGAAGTGTAATCCATGCAAGTGCCGAGGTTGGAATTGTCAAAATTTTCGTCCTGGTGTGTCAATCCAAATGCATGCCCGACTTCCTGGCACGTAACCAGTGCTCGCCAATAAGAGTGATTGTAGGTCGTAGTTGAGAAGTAGCTGTCGTTGAGTTTTGTCACTGCCTTGGTGATGTGGTCTCCGGATAACCAAACTTGAGCGATGCCGAGCCAATTTGTGTATCCGTAAGCAGCACTGCAAACATTTATCTGTCCATCAGTAGCTTTGCAGGGCTTAGCCTGACCATTGCCCGCCGCCTTGATTAAAGCGAGAACCGTGGACTGGCTCCAGTCTGCGAATGCATCGTCAAGATAAGGATCCCACACTGGTGAAACGTTGTCTGTAATCACTAAGGAAACTGGATTTTGGCTTCTTGCCCAGTGATAGTTGCTCCAACTATGATTAGCAAAAGCGGTGACGGGGACAGACGCAAGGCCTGCAGCCATCGCCAGAGATGGGATTGTTCGAATTACCCTTTTCATATTGACGCCCCCTGTTCACGAAAAATCATATCGCCAACCGCTAATCCGGTCGAATGAACTGGTTCAAAATTTTATCGGGTTCTATATGATATGGTATCAGAATACCAAAAAACTGCAAAACTCCTTTCATTCAAAGTAAACAGGTGATTGGGGGCGTGCTGGTTTTATCTTCCATTACACATGGTATTCAGCCTTCCGGCCTGTCCACGCCGCCCAGGCGAATCCAAGTCGCATCGTCCATCTCTACCCGGCGCAATTGGTTCGGAAAAATCCGCTCAGGTCGTCGCCTGCTTGCGAGCAATCAATATGTCGCGCGGCCACCTGAAAGATCAAAAGCAAATCCGGTGGTAAAGGAACATTCTTCCGATGCCAGCCATGCCACCATTGCGGCGGCTTCATCCGGCTGGCCAAAGCGTTTCATCGGGATTTTGTCACGAATGGCAGCCATCACTTCCGGCGCAGCCGAAACCACTGCGTCCGCCATAGGCGTTTCAAACAGTGTGGGAACGATGCAGTTTACCAGAACCCCGGTTTCGCTCAGTTCCTTGCCAAGAACCTTGGTCAGTGCAATCACGCCCGCCTTGGCCGACGCATAGGCGGCCTGATAGGCGTTCCCCTCCTTTCCGGCCATGGAGGAGGTGTTGATTATCCGCCCATATCCTTGTGCGACCATGTGGGGAATAACTGCCCTGCAACAGTAAAATGTGCTGTCGAGATTGGCGTTGATACATGCGCGCCATTCCTCCGAAGAAAGGTCGGTCAGTGGCTTTGTTTCCTGGGCAGCCCCGGCGCAATTGAACAGAATGTCAATCTGCCCATGGTTTTCGATGAAATCACGGGTGGCGGCTTCGACCGCTGTTTCGTTGGACACATCGACACTGCGCGCCTCGACTGGTCCCAAGGGCGCGAGAATTGCCAACGCATCATCGAGCTTCGACTGTGACCGGCCCCAGATGCAGACCTGTGCGCCGGATTCCAGAAACCGCTTTGCCGCAGCAAGCCCGATGCCGCTGCCGCCACCAGTGACGATGGCGTGTCGCCCGGCAAGGTCAATTTTGTTCATGTGTGCAGTTCCCCCAGATCAGTTTGCCGTCAGCACCGCGCCACCGCACACGGAAATGCATTGCCCCGTGACATAGCGGGATTGGTCAGTGACCAGAAATTCGAGCACGCCCGCGCAGTCTTCCACATTCCCCAACCTGCGCAAGGGGATGGCTGCGGACTGCTGGTCTGTGCCGATATTGCGCGCCTTGGCCTGGGCTGCGACGCGGGCAGTCATGATGATACCCGGAGAAATGCAGTTGGCGCGGATTCCATCCGGTCCCAGCTCTGCAGCAAGAGCGCGTGTATATTGGGCAACAGCGGCCTTCATCGCGCCATAAACTGCCAGATTGCCCGAAGGCAGCGGTGCGATGGCGGATTGCGAAGACACATTTACGATGATCCCGCTGCCTTGTTTGCGCATAGGCTTTGTCGCTGCCTGACAGCACAGCATCATTGAGAGATAATTGGCCCTGAACAGAAGTTCGGTATCTACCAGCGGGGTTTGAGAGGGGAGGCCAAATTCAGCCTGACCAATCGCTCCGCCAGCATTGGTGACCAGAATATCCAGCCTGCCCAAATGTGCATCGATTGACCGGAATGCCTGTTCCACTGTCTCAGGCGAACCCAGATCGCCTTCGATCCCGATCGCCCGGCATCCAAACGATTCAATTTCTTCAACGATGCCAGGTGCGGTCAATTCCTCGCCATAGTCGCGCGCGCCATCAAGTTTAATGTCGGCAATAGCAACATCAGCCCCAAGGTTTGCCAACCGCAAAGCATAGGCACGGCCCAATCCGCGCGCCCCGCCAGTTACCAGCGCAACCTTGCCCGAAAGTGGTTTCTGTTCTGCCATTGGTCAATTCCCTCATGCCTGCCGGTTTCGGTTCAGTGCTGCGATATGCAGCTTGGCCAGCGTATAAATATCGTCAATTGTCGGTGTCTGCAGATCGACAATGTCGCGCATCGCCTCAAGAGAGCCGAGCAGAACATCGACCTCCAGTGGGCGGCCGCGTTCCACATCTTGCAGCATGGACATCTTGTGCCCTCCGGCATCGCGCGCAACAGCAATGCGTTCCTCAATCGTCATGGGCGGCACTGCCCCCAGCCGAGAGGCAACGGCATCTGCCTCTTCCATCATCCTGTGAATGATCGCCACCGCGCGAGGCTCCGCGCATATTTCACCAAGGGTGCTGCGAGTCAGGACAGCCACAGGGTTCCATGAAAGGCTGCTGATCATCTTGATCCATATCCACGAACGGATATCGGGAACCGCAGGAGCATCAATCCCTGCGGCGATCATTGCCTGCGACAGCCGCCTCGTCCGTTCCGATATTGTCCCATCAGGTTCACCCACGGGGATTCGTGCGACATTGCCATCATGGTGGACCACTCCCGGCCCGGTCATCTCACTGGCAAGCCAATAGGCAACGCCCAGGACTTTTTCGCCTGGGATCGCTTTCCACTGCGCGCCGCCGGGGTCGATTGCCTCTATCGCCTGGGATTCAAATCCATCCAGACCGTGAAAATACCAGTATGGAATGCCGGTGGTAGGGGGCAGGACAGCGGTTTGCGGGCCAACAAGTTTGGAAATCTCCGGCAGGGCTGGCGTAATCTGATGCGATTTCAGCGTGAGAAATACATAGTCCTGTATCCCCAGTTCGCCCGGATCGTCGCTGGCTCTGACATGCGCGCGGATATCCCCTGCGGGTGATACAAGATGCAAACCATCCGCTTTTATTGCTTCCAGATTGGCACCGCGTGCCACAACACTGATATCGACGCCGTCAACTTGCGAAAGTCTGGCAGCAATGAAGCCCCCAATTGCTCCCGCGCCATAGATACAGATTTTCACGTCTCTTCCCGTCCTTTTATTTGTCCACGCCGCTTAGGCCGCCAGCGCGATTTCCAGCCCTTTTGCCGCAAACATCGCGCCGAGCCGCGCCCCAAGCTCCTCCGAATTGTCCGAAACCCCAAGGCCCTGTGCGGCCCTGTGGCGCACACTTTCCGAACCCACCGCCGCACGAAAGAATGCAAATGCCTGATGGTAAGCGGTCATGCGTTCAGCCCGACCAAACCTGGCGTAGTAGATTTCAAGATAATCGCGCTGATCCGGAATACCGAGTTCGACAAGATCGATGCCACGCAACCCGCCATAATCCTGGGGTGTGGTATGAAACGCCATGCAGTTAAATCCGGCATCGGCAAAGGGATGACCGATTGTCGATAATTCCCAGTCAATGATGGCTGCAACCTTGCCGCGCTCTGTATCGAATACGAAATTGTTGAGTTTAAGGTCGCCATGACACAGCGAGGCCATGCCTTCCCCAGCATCGGGATGCTCTTCAAGCCATGTGGTCAATTCGTCCAGCGCAGCATTGTCGCGATGCGCTTCTTCGCGCCAGAAGCGGGACCAGCGTGAAAACTGGCGGTCAAAATAATTGCCCGGGCGTCCATAATCACCCAGTCCGATTGCCACCCAGTCCAGTCGATGAAGGTCGGCCATCGTTTCAGCCATGGAAACATAACAGGCATGTCGCTGTGATGGAGAAAGGCCTGGCATGGAAGCCTGCTGGAAGACTTCGCCGTCTACCGCCTCCATCAGGTAAAACGGCGTACCGATAATGCCTGTGTCATCTTCATAGAGGTAAACGTCAGGCACAGGAATGCCAGTGCCCTGAAGAGCCGACAAGACCCTGAACTCGCGGTCGATAGCATGGGCAGACCGCATGATCGGGCCGGGCGGCTGTTTGCGCAGAACCATCCGTTTCCCTGCAAAATCGAGGAAAAAGGTCGGGTTGGATAAACCGCCCGAAGTCGGCTCTATCCGGTCAATGCACCCCTTGGTCGCCAACCGGCTGCGCAAATGCGTTTCCAGCCTGCCAAGGTCAAAGTCGGGACAATCTGTCATGCGGTCAGACCCGGCCATTGAGGCCTATCCAGCCTTTTCCGTTGCATAGGAACTGTCCGGGCGCCGCCGTCGAAACAGCGAGGCGACAACATTGCGGATCTGGATTTCGTCCGACCCTTCGGTGATCCGGTATCGGCGATGGTGGCGGTAAATATGTTCGAACTGTTTTTCGCGGCTGTAACCAAGTCCTCCGTGAATCTGGATTGCAAAGTCTGCCGCCCGGCAAACAAACCTGTTGGAGCGATAATTGGCGATGGAAACATTCGCACTGACGGCCATCGGGTCCTCGTTATCAAGACGCGCGGCTGTGACAAAAACGAAGCTGCGCAACATTTCACATTCAGCGAAAAGGTCGGCAAGCTCGAATTGCAAGGCCTGGCGTTCAGCCAGGGGCTTGCCAAAGGTTTCGCGCTGCTGTGCATAAAGAACCGATTGTTCGATGCAGTAACGCGCGGCACCAATGCTGGCCGCGGCCTGCCTGATACGGTTCTGCTGGATAAAGCTTTGCGCCATGCTCAATCCTTCGCCCTCTGCCCCAAGTATGGCGGAGGAGGGGACGCGGACATTCTCCAGCGCTACTGTGGCGTGATCGGATGGCATGTTGAAAGTCCAGGCATTTTCAACAATCCGTAAGCCGGGGTCAGCCACAGGCACGAAAAATGCGGTAATCCCCTTATGGTCACCCGGTTTGCCCGAAGTGCGCGCAAAGACGAGATCATGCCTGGCCCGGTGAATCTGGCTGTTCCAGCGTTTCATCCCGTTGATTGTCCACGTGTCACCGTCCCGCGTCGCGGTGGTTTCGATCCAGGTCGCGTCGCTCCCATGGTCGGGTTCGGAAAGGGCAAAGGCGACATGGTTGTGTCCCCTGATGATGCCTTCGATATAGGCTGCTTTCTGTTCCTCGGTGCCGTAGCGGTTGATCACGAAGACAAGCGGAAAATTGCCGACGATGGAAGATTCGTCCTGCAAATCATTATGCAGCCCAAGGCCTTTGGCAGCCAGATGCTCACGGATTACGGCAATGTCGAGATTGGAGGCATCGCCTCCGCCAACCTCGCTGGGCAGGCCAAGGCGCAAGTGGCCGGCTTCGTCCGCACGCCGCTCCATCTCACGCAACAGGTCTTCCCATTCCTTGCGTGGAAAGCCGTCATTTTCCCAGTCGGTGCGGGCATACTCCCGCCGATGATCGAAAAACTGCTCGTTTTCGGCCTGAAGCGGCTTGATCTCGGTTTCGATGAAATGATCGAGTTCGTCCAGTTTCTTGCGTAGTTCATCGGATATGGGCAGAAACATTTGCAAACCTTTCAAAAACTTTCAGCCGTGGTCGGCTTGGGTAATCCTGCATGGGGCGGTGGCGGCTACCACAGTTGCTCGGTGGCAATCTCGACAAGGGCGAGAACCGAAAAGCCGCGGAAACGATCGATATGACCTTCGCCTGTCCGGTCTTCAGCCAGGCAGACATCGCCAGGATGGAAATGCTCCACGGCGCCGTCAGCGGCCTCCAGTTCGGTCACACCATTCAGAATAATCGCCAGATTGTTGACGATTTCGGGGTGCCAGTCGATAAACCCACCATCGGGGAAACTCATGAAACGAAACCCATCTACCGGCTTGGGATCGCTCCACACACCCGATGGCGCTGCAAACAGTTCCCGAAACTCGCGGAAATAGCTGCGGGCATTGTCCGCCCGATAAAGCCGTTTGAGATTGGGGCTAGTTGCGTCTGCGACGTTATCATCGATTGCGATGCGCGTGCTGCTGCCCGTTGCCGGCCAGTCATCATCCAGCGCAAGCTGGAGGAGTTTCGTTCCTTCGCTGCACCCAAAATCGGCCGCGCCACATGCATCCGCGCAAATCAGCGCAATATCACCACGGCTAAGGCTCTCTTGCTGTTCCCCTGTGGTAATCTGCAACTGGCCGTCTATCACGATGGTCAAAGCACGCGCCGTATTCCCGGCGATGTCGGGTATCGCCCCACTTTCAATTCTATTTGCCAGATGTATCGTGCGCAAACCTGCTGACTGGTCCAGATTGTAAACCAGCGGCGGATCTTCACCCGTGGCGCGCCGCCTGTAGGCCGCCGCATCAATCGGGCCGTCGCGATGCAGAACCGGAAAGTGCAACGGGGCAAGCGAGGCACCGTTGAGCGCATCCCTCATAAGATACACTGCTTTCATGTGGCTCTCTCCCGCAATTGCCCTGGCACTGTGGCCCGGTCCAATGATTTACTACAAGAATGCGCGTGGCGCTGTTGAATGCACAAGAAAAAACAAGGACAGTCGCATCGACCGCGGCATCAGGCGTCCAATGTCCGGAGAACCAGATTGGCGGAATTGTCCATATGTTCGCAAATCAATTTCGGCGCCCGGTCAAAATCACGGGCAAGAACAGCGTCCATGATCGCCTTGTGCTCACCGGCAAGATCGCGAGGATAAAGCACATCGACGCGTGAGAGAATCTCACGGTAACGTTCACATGAATCGAATAGCTGGCTGGAAAAGTTTCGGAGATAATAGGATGGGCAAGCAGCCAGTAGCGCGCGGTGAAATTCACCGTGTGATCTGATCCACGTCATATCGCGCCGATTGTCTCTGGAAATCTCCGAAGGTGCCCGGGTCAACCGATGATGGGCGAGGATGATCCCTTCCTCCCATGCAGCATCGCCTTGCTGCATGGTTTCGTTCAGTGCCATCACGTCGATCAGCTTGCGCATCCTTATCAATTCACGAAGGTCATCCGAACTGATCGCCGCTACCCGAAAGCCGCGCTGATTTTCCTGGCTGACAAGGCTCTCTGCAGTTAGCCGGCTCAGGGCTTCGCGCAAAGGGCTTCCGCTGCAGGCATAGCGGTCGCGCAGCACCTCTATCTTGAGCTTCTGATCGGGCGGGAGAGCGCCTGCGATAATGTCAGCCTTTAGCTTTTCATATACGGAAAGCGCGGCGTCCAGTTTATCGTTACTATGTGTTTGTAAGGGCATTGCTATCAATCTCTTGCTGCCCGCATGGCAAAGTCAAGTGTGATAATTGTCCGCACGCCCCATTGCCTCCCCGTCATATTTATTCCGCACCATGCGATCGGCTGTTCGCTGTCAGTGGCATCGCCCGCGCAGCCTGTTTCCGACATAATATCGACAAAATTATGTTTGTCGATTGCTTGTTGTATAATGGGCGCGTTCGTTTATTATTACGGCCAGCAGTGCAAGTGCGAGGGACGCGATGGCACTGAAAACACAGGGAGGAATATCTATATGTCGTGCAAGACATTCATTACAGCATTGGCGCTTTCGGCATCGGTTGGCGCGGTGACGACAGCGCAGGCGCAGCAAAGCGCTAACGAACCTGCAAATTATGGGGTGGGCGAAATTATCGTTACCGCTCAAAAACGTTCGGAAAGCATCAACGACATCGGTATGTCGATTGCCGCGATTTCCGGATCGGAACTTCAGGATCGCAAACTGGGCGACCTGTCAGAAGTGATCACACAGGTTCCAGGCCTGACTTTCGCCGCCAGCCAGTATGATACGCCGATCATCACCTTGCGCGGTGTCGGCTTCAACGAAGTGTCACTGGGTGTCTATCCGGCCACCAGCCTTTATGTGGACGAAGTGCCGCTGCCATTCCCGGCGATGGCGGCTCACAGTTCATTCGATCTGGAACGGGTCGAAGTCCTGAAAGGGCCGCAAGGCGTGCTGTTCGGTTCCAACTCAACGGGTGGCGCAGTGAACTTCATCGCCGCCAAACCGACAAGCGACCTTTCGGCTGGCTTTGATGTCAGTTTTGGCCGGTTCAACACAATCGAAGGCAATGCCTACATCAGCGCGCCGCTTGGCGACAAGGTAGGCGTGCGCCTTGCTGCAACCGGAGCGAACGGCGATGCTTGGCAGAAAAGCAATTCGCGCGATGAAAAGAACGGCAAGAAAAGCTACATCGCTGGCCGCCTGATGCTGGAGGCGGAACCTTCAGATTCTGTCCGCCTTACCGCTGTCGTAACCGGCTGGAAAGACAAGTCCGATCCGCTTGCCATGCAGTTTGTTGCAGCCACACCGAAGAGCTGGGCGCAGGCGCCTGGTATCGCGGCAGCGCAGAACGCCGTGCCGTTTTCGCCTGAAAAGCCACGCGCAGCCGATTGGTCTCCTATTGCCGAACCAAACGGTGATCGCGATTTCTGGCAAGCATCGCTGCGCGGCGAGTTTGATCTGTCGGATACCACGAAACTGACGGCCATTGCCGCGCACAGCGAATACAATCAGGATCTGACAATCGATTCTGATGGTAGCCCGCTCAATTCATCGGACGTGTTGCAGAATATCGGCGAAGTCAAATCGACATTCTTCGAGGCCCGCCTTGACGGGCAGTTGGGGGCACTGCGCTGGCTTGTTGGCGGAAACTACGAAAATTCTGACACTTACGAAAACCCCTATATCCAGTTTGTCGACAACACCAGCAACCAGCCGCAGGGCTTCCATGTGAACCGCACGCTGACGCCAAACGATCAGGCCATTGAAAGCTACGCCTTCTTTGGCAATCTGGAACTTGAGGCCACCGATCAACTGACAGTGAAGGCCGGTGCGCGTTACACAAACACCAAAATTGACAGCTTCATCTGTAATTCTGATCCCGGTAATGCGCCGGGTGTACCTGATGTCAGCTTGGGGAGTTCAAACCCCGATCTTGTTGGTCTGAACGCGAATGCCGCTTATGCGTTCAACGTTCTTGGAGGGCTGAGCGGCCGTCCCTTCGATCCGATTGGCGTTGGCGATTGCTTCGTGCTTGACGGCCCGGTTGGGCAAGGCATTCCGGGGCCGTTCTATGGCACGCTGAAGGAAGACAACGTGTCCTGGCGCGTTGGTGCAGACTACAAGCTGAACCCGGACACGCTGCTCTATCTTAACGTCTCTAAAGGTTACAAGGCGGGCAGTTTCCCGACCATCGCCGCATCGACGAGCCAACAGTTGCAGCCGGTCACGCAGGAATCGGTGCTGGCGTTTGAAGGCGGCGTAAAGGCGAGCTTCGCCGACCGTCGGATTCACTTGAATACTGCGGCGTTCTACTACGATTACAAGGACAAGCAGGTTCGCAACTCGATCGTCACATTCTTCGGCCCGCTACCGGCGCTGACCAATGTGCCCAAGTCGCGGATCTGGGGCATCGAAGGCGAACTGACCGCTGCGATCACGCCATCGCTGACGTTCCGCGCTGCCGGCACTTATCTCAATACGAGGATCAAGAAGTTTTCCGGTTT
>JAGREQ010000489.1 GCA_020446465.1 Novosphingobium sp.
CTACACCGTGCCGGGCAATCCGGCGGACGGGCCGGACGGCGCGGCCAGCGATGCCGTGTTCGCACAGTTCGCAGGCGATACCTGGCACGGCCAGTGGTGGGAGCTGGGCGGCGGCGGCACCGTGTGGGATTCGATCGTCTACGATGCCGAGCTGGACCAGCTGCTGGTGGGCGTGGGCAATGGCAGCCCGTGGAACTATCGCGTGCGCAGCAATGGCCAGGGGGACAACCTGTTCCTCACCTCGATCCTGGCGCTCGATCCCGACACCGGCGCATACAAGTGGCACTATCAGGAAAACCCAGGCGAAACCTGGGACTACACCGCCACCCAGCAGATGACGCTGACCCACATGCAGGTGCACGGCGAGGATGTGCCGGTGGTGATGCAGGCGCCCAAGAACGGGTTCTTCTACATCGTTGATCGCCGCGACGGTTCGCTCGTCAGTGCCGAACCCTATGCCCGGCAGAACTGGGCCGAGCGGATCGACATGGAAACCGGCCGCCCGGTGGAACTTCCCGCCGCGCGCTTTGCCCACGCGCCTTACCTTGTCACCCCCAGCGGGCTGGGCGCGCACGCCTTCCACCCGATGAGCTACAGCCCGCAGACCGGCCTCGTCTACATTCCCGCCATGCAGACGCCCTC
>JAGREQ010000490.1 GCA_020446465.1 Novosphingobium sp.
TGCTCCTGTCGGAAGGCCAGATGAGCGACCACAAGGGTGCCCGCCTCGTGCTCGGCGCCTTGCCGCCGGCCACTCACCTGATTGCCGATCGCGGTTATGACAGTGCCTGGTTCCGCGCGGAACTGGAAGCACGAGGCATCGAGCCGTGCATCCCGTCGAGCCGAAGCCGCAAAGTCCCTTACGCCTACGACACAGCGCTCTACCGACAGCGCCACAGGATCGAGAACCTGTTCGCCAAGCTCAAGGACTGGCGGCGCGTCGCCACCCGCTACGACCGATGCGCCCACACCTTCTTCTCGGCCATCTGCATCGCAGCCGCCGTCATCTTCTGGCTCTGATCAATGAGTCCTGAGCCTGGTCTCAATTTTCGAAATTGCCATATGGGAGCACGCCCTTTAGAAGGGGTCAGGCATTGCGCCACTGCCAGGGCCGGGTCAACTGATCCATTTGCTCCGGATCCAACTGCACAAGGTCAATTGCGTTGCGAAACGAACTGCTTAAACTCAATAAAGAAATGGAGTCTGAATATTCTGCTGTCCTTTCGAAGTATCAGATGATGGGATGGGAGGAAGGTCAGATTGCAATTGCGCTGGAGGCCGCAGTGCAATCGCATCTGAGTTTCCTGTCGATAGCCGACAAG
>JAGREQ010000491.1 GCA_020446465.1 Novosphingobium sp.
GAACCTCACCGATCCTATCTTCACCGACGCCACCGCAGCCCGCGAGTATCTTGAGAAAACCCGCTGGGCCGATGGCGTTGTCTGCCCCCATTGCGGCGGCACCGAGAAATGCACAAAGCTTGAGGGCAAGAAGCACCGCCCCGGCCTCTACCAGTGCGGAGACTGCCGCCAGCAATTCACCGTGACCGTTGGAACCGTGTTCGAGCGCTCCAAGGTGCCGCTGAACAAGTGGCTGCTCGCCACCCACCTGATGGCGTCCTCAAAGAAGGGCATTTCGGCCCATCAACTGCATCGCTCTATCGGCGTCACCTACAAAACCGCATGGTTCATGTTCCACCGCATTCGCGAGGCCATGTCAGGCAATGACGGCTCCCTCATGGGCGGTGGCGGCGGCATCGTGGAGTCCGATGAGACCTTCATCGGGAAAGACCCCAAGATGATGCGCTACTACAAGGGCAAGCGCATCGGCATCCGCCAGAAGATGAAAGTCTTGGCCCTCATTGACCGTGACACCGGGCAGGCCCGCACCATCGTGTTTGACCATCTGGGCCAGCGCGACATTGCGCCGATCCTGCGTGAGAACATCGCCAAGGAGGCCCGCGTCTCCACCGATGAGGCTTCGTATTACCGTTGGGTT
>JAGREQ010000492.1 GCA_020446465.1 Novosphingobium sp.
TGGCGCGCTGTTGGAAGTCAACGACCTGCAGATGCACTTTCCCATCCGCCGCGGTTTTCTGCGCAAGGTTGTCGGCCATGTGCGTGCCGTGGACGGCATCAACTTCTCCATCTTCCCGGGCGAGACCCTGGGGCTCGTGGGTGAGAGCGGCTGCGGCAAGACGACCGCGGGGCGCTGCATACTGCGCGCCTATGACCCCACCGGCGGGCAGATCCTCTACCGCCGCCCCGACGGGCAAAAGGTGGACCTCGTCGCACTGTCGACCCAGGAACTCCAGGAGTATCGCCAGCAACTGCGCATGATCTTTCAGGATCCCTATTCATCGCTCAACCCGCGCATGACGGTGCTCCAGATTGTGGGCGAACCCATGCGCATCAACGGCATTGCGAGCGGGCAGGAATTGGAAGACCGGGTGGCCAAGCTCCTGCGCCGGGTCGGTCTGCGCCCGGAATACATGCGCCGCTATCCTCACGCGTTCAGTGGCGGTGAACGGCAGCGTTTGGGCATCGCCCGCGCCTTGGCCCTGGACCCGCACCTGGTCGTGGCCGATGAAGCGGTCTCCGCGCTGGATGTGTCCGTGCGCGCCCAGATTCTCAACCTGCTCCAGGACTTGCAGGAGGAGATGGAGTTGACCTAT
>JAGREQ010000493.1 GCA_020446465.1 Novosphingobium sp.
GTGCAGGATCACCGCCTCGAACGGGCGGAAGTTGGTGGTGACGATGGACGGCCGACCCAGGCCCAGGGCCCAGGCAACCAGGGCGCTGGCGTCGCGGCCGAGTTCGGCGTTGACCTGCGCAAGATCGAGCGCGGCGGCCTGGTTCATGCGGCCTCCCGGGCAAACAGGGGGCGGGGCTCGTGCACATCGCCCTGGTAGAAGGCGCCAAAGCGTGCAAACTGGCGCTCGGCGGCAGCGGCGTCCACGCCTTCGGCCAGCACGGCGCTGGTGAAGCCGCTGCGGTGCATGTGCACCAGCTGGTCGATCAGCACATCGCCCGTGGCGCGGATGTCGCCCGCAAAACGGTAGCGCCGGCGCAGCAGCAGGGCCTGGCTGTAGGCGCGGCCGTCGGTGAACTTGGGAAACTGCAGCTCCACGCGCTGCACGCCTTCGAGTGCGCCGCTGGCCACCAGTTCGGCCAACTCCGCGTCGTTGGCGATTTGCAAGGTTTTTTGGTCTTCAGCGCCCGCAGATATTGCGCTTGCAGCTATTATTTTCATAGTATTCAATCGCTCTCAATCTTGTTCCGCCAGGGCTTCCTGGGCGGCCTTGGGGCGGCGCGCGCTGTTGGCCGCCTGCTTGAATGGGTCGTGGCCGA
>JAGREQ010000494.1 GCA_020446465.1 Novosphingobium sp.
TTTCGGTTTTGCTTGGGTTTCTTTGACCATGCTCGACTCCTTACGGTTGGTCGATTGCACCCGCCTGCCCTAGTGCCACAGGAGGGAAGGCCTAGCTGCTCTACATCGGGTGCTGCCGCTGTTCGTTTTCGCGCCACTCAGAGCGGCTGTAGCGCGTCCCAGGTGCGCCGGTTTGCATTGAGCTGGCGCTCGGTGCTGCAACTGCTGGCGTAGTGCTGGGCGGAAATGCAAGAAGCCGCCGATCCTTCGATCAAGCGGCTTCTTTTGGCGACACCATCCCGTCCTCAGCAGATTCTGCGGCCAGCGCTACGTGCTAACTGGCTCGCCGTTCGGCGGGTTGTGTCGCTATGACGGTGGCGATTATACCAATAATCACGCATTTGCAAGCGATTTCTGCATCTTCCTCTTGTCCAGCGCCAGGCAAACGCCGAACATGTCCAGCACCCTGGCAACTTCATGGCCTGTTCTTGCCTTGCCCGATCCACCGCACATGCCGCACTGCTCGCCAAGAGTAGGCCGTGCTGCCGCTGTCACGAGCCTGTAGCCCCTACCTTCGCATGGCCGGCATGTTGAGTCAAGCCAGTGGCTAACGGCCTTCCTGGCGCTTTCTCCGGGCTGCTGCAGCCCTTTCCTTGCT
>JAGREQ010000495.1 GCA_020446465.1 Novosphingobium sp.
ACATATGTTCAGTCAATTTTTTTGGGGGCTCGGGGTCGTGGCAGTATCCGGGGGCCGATGGTCAAGCATGAACGAATGACGGCTTTCGAGATCGATTAGTCGCGAACTCAATGTCTGCGATCGGGGCGCAATGCTGACATTGGCATGAGACCAGCTGCTTGGATCAGAGCGACCTTTAGGCGGTTGTGGCGGGAAGTTTAGTCCAAGCTAATTGGATTTAGACCAATCAGTTGTGACGTCCCACAAAAAATGGTGCCGGTTAGAGGATTCGAACCCCTGGCCTGATGATTACAAATCAACTGCTCTACCAACTGAGCTAAACCGGCGTGCCATCGGGTGGTGCGCCCCTTTGGGGGAATGTGCGGGGAAAATCCAGTGGCAAGCTGGGGCGCTTACTTCTTCACCCGCCATTCGGTGCGATAGGTCGATTCCTCGTGATACTTGCGATGTTTCGCCGCCGCCTGTTCGGCCAGTTCCGCCTGGGTTGAAGGCCGCGCGACATGGTTCTTCACCAGTGCATCGCGGCGGATCGGCAGCAGCTGGATCATCGGCCAGCCAGCGGGCAGCACGCAGTCGCCGGGGCCGCCGGTCCACAGGAAGGGGAAGTTCACCGTGGTGGCGAAACGGTCGCAATC
>JAGREQ010000496.1 GCA_020446465.1 Novosphingobium sp.
TCGAAATTCGGTTCAGAGCGCCTTTCTCATCCCAGCCCCACAATGGCCGTTAGAGGATGAGCCCGCAGGAAAGCACCATGCTCGCATGCCTGTTGACTGCGCACCCCGTCCGGGTACCAGATTTTTCCGTCCTCTCGCTCATAGGCAAGCGCCGATTGCGAGAGCTTCAAACGATCTTTGCTGGTGGAAAGCTTCACGCCTGGTCCCCGAACCTTATTTCACCCGCAATCTAACATTTGAGGTTCCAGAGTGGGTGATGGCCGACGGTTCTGTCCGTCAGGGACTGGATGAACAGGCAATGCTAGGCTCAGGACTCATTGATCAGAGCCAGAAGATGACGGCTGCGGCGATGCAGATGGCAGAGAAGAAGGTGTGGGCGCATCGGTGGTATCGGGTGGCAATGCGGCGCCAGTCCTTGAGCTTGCCGAACATGTTCTCGATCTTGTGGCGCTGGCGATAGAGGGTCTTGTCATAGTCGATCGGCTGCTTGCGGCTCTTGGTCGGCGGAATGCACGCGGCGATGCCCTTGTCCGCCAGGGCCTCGCGGAACCAGTATCTGTCGTAGCCTTTATCGCCGAGCAGGCTGAGCATGATGACGATGGCGCCGCTGGCTGGATCATGACGCAT
>JAGREQ010000497.1 GCA_020446465.1 Novosphingobium sp.
TTTGCGATGTGGCAGGGCAATTTTCGGGACATTCTTATCGATCGTGAGGCGAACCGACTTGTTTCCGAGTACGTCGCACAGCAAATCCGAAAGCGCGTTCATGATCCCAAGACCGCTGATCTGCTGACGCCAAAAGACCACGGTTTCGGGACGCGGCGCGTGCCGCAGGAAACCGGCTACTATGAAGTCTATAATCAGCCGAACGTCGAGCTTGTCAGCATGCTCGAAACGCCTGTCGAGCGCGTCACCGAACGCGGAATAAAGACGACCGAGCGCGAGTATGAATTCGACATCATCATCTATGCGACCGGCTTCGATGCGATTACGGGGGCGATCGATCGTATCGACATTCGCGGCACTGGCGGGCAGAGTTTGAAGGAAAAGTGGCAGCGAGATCTGTCCACTTTCGTTGGCATTATGGTCGATGGCTTTCCTAACCTGCTCATGGACCTGGGCCCGCACACTGCACTCGGAAACGTGCCGCGCAGTATCGAGTACAATGTGGAGTGGGTGCGCGACCTCCTTGCATTCATGAAAAAGAATGACCTGACGTATTGTGAGCCCAAGCCCGAGGCGGTCGCCGACTGGATTGAATTCGTGAACGCCAAGGCTGAGGGGTTATTGAGC
>JAGREQ010000498.1 GCA_020446465.1 Novosphingobium sp.
CGGCTATAAACGAAAGTTTATCCCGCCCACCGCCCGGTCTGGCGGCCCTGACCGGGACATGCAAAAAGGCCCGGCATCGCTGCCGGGCCCCGCAATCTCGATCAGACGTCGCTTCAGCTTTCGTCGATCAATTGCTGGCGGGCGACATCGACCAGTTCGGCCATCTTGGCGCGAATCGTGGCCTCGTCGGCCTTGCCGTCCAGGTCCGCTGCCAGCTTGCGATACACATCCTCGTCGCCCGGCTCGTCGAAATCGCTGCTGACCACGGTCAGCGCATAGGCCTTGGCCTCCTCGCCGCTCTTGCCAAGCAGCTCTGCCGCCCATTCGCCCAGCAGGCGGTTGCGGCGGGCCTCGGCCTTGAACTGCAGATCGGCGTCGCGGGCGAATTTCGCCTCGTAAGAGCGTTCACGGTCGTCAAAGGTGGTCATTCAGGTCTCCTTAAACTTCATCCTCACATATGCCCATAGCGCCGTTATATCACAAGCCTGTATCACGCATTCCGGTCCGAACTATTGCCGCGCCGCCGCTTTGCGCCTATAGCCGGGACCAGACCCCCTGCACCCCCCGAAAGGACGGCGGAACCCATGGCACCCCGGCGCAAGAAGATCTACGAAGGCAAGGCC